>DATFMD010000499.1:0-8934 GCA_035267125.1 Nitriliruptoraceae bacterium
CTCCATCATCGACTTCATCGACAACCAGGTCGCCTTCCCGGAACTGGACGTGCGGCAACGGCTGAACGTGTCGACCAGCTACGGCGTGGCCGAACTGCTGGTGCGCGAGGACGCCGACCTGGTCGGCCACACGATCGAGTCGTCGGGGCTGCGCGAACGCGACATCACCATCCTCACCCTGCACCGCGACCACACCGTCATCCCGAACCCCCGCAACAACCGCGTGCTGGAGGCCGGGGACCGCCTGTTGTGCTTCGGCAAGCTCGAGGAGATGCGCAACATGATTCCCGACCGGAGCCAGCGCCGGCGCAAGCTCAAGCGCCTCAGCATCAAGGCCATGGACCAAGCCGCCAGCGAGGGCTGAGAGCACGCCAGTCAGGCCTCGGGTGGCAGGGTGGGATGCTCGGTCGGGTAGATCCCGATCGCGAAGCCGTGCACGGTGTCGCCCGTGCGCGGGAGCCGCTCGAAGCGGCCGACCAGCACCGCCATCTCCTCCCAGAATGCACCGGCCTGCTCCTCGGAGATGCGCGCGTGGCGAATGAAGCCCCAGAGGCGACCCGCTCGGAACGCAGCCGCCGATTCACGGGCCGCAACCTCGAAGTCGTTGAAGTCCAGCGGAAGGTCTTCGCCGACGGCACCGTCGCCCCCGACGCCGACGTGGAACAACCTGGCAGTGCGTCCGTAGAAGCGCTCTTCGACCGCCCGGACCCGGCGCGTGCGCACAACCTTGAGCAGGCCGGCGTCGACCAGGACGGCGACGTGGTACGCGACGGTGCTCCTGGGGCGATCGAGCGCGGTTGCCAGTTCGGACACGCTGGCCGCGCGCTCGTGGAGCATGCCCAGGATCGCGGTGCGCAGTTCGTGCCCGATGGCCTTGACCTGCGCCGGCGTTGTCAGCACCAGGCGATCGGCAAGATCGTGATCCGGAATCTGGTCCGGAATCTGGTCCGGAATCTGGTCCGGGATCTGGGGGTTGACGTCCATGGCACTTCAGACTAGCTTCTTCGAACGTTCGAAGTTGTTGGATTGATCTGCCACACACCGCGGCAGCACGTCCTCGGGAAAGATCGGGATGACCATGGCAACCATCGTGCTCTACCACCACGTGCAGGGACGAACCGACGGCGTCGTGGCATTCGCCGAACGGCTGCGGTCGGCCGGTCACACCGTGCACACGCCGGACCTGTTCGACGGGGCAACGTTCGCCACCCTCGACGAGGGCATGGCCCACGCCCGCGAGGTCGGGTTCGGATCCTTGCTCGACGCCGGCGTCGCGGCCGCCGACGAGTTCGACGACGACGTCGTCTACGCCGGGTTCTCGCTCGGGGTGATGCCGGCCCAGCAACTGGCCCAGACCAGGCCTGGTGCCCGCGGCGCGCTCCTGCTGCACGCGTGCCTGCCGGTGTCGGAGTTCGGCGACGCGTGGCCGGACGGCGTGCCCGTCCAGGTCCACGCCATGGACGCAGACCCGTTCTTCGCCGAGGAGGGTGGCGACATCGACGCAGCCCGAGAGCTGGTCGCGGACACCGACGGTGCCGAGTTGTTCCTCTACCCCGGCGACGACCACCTGTTCACGGACTCGTCGCTGCCCGCATTCGATGCCGACGCCGCCGAACTGCTGCTGTCACGCGTGCTGGGGTTCCTCGACGACCTCGACTGAGGCTGTCTCGCCACCACCTGCCACCACCGGCGGCGACCCACCATCGACCGACCCCAGCGACGAAGAGGGGCTCAGGCAGTCTGCCCGTCCGACGTCGACAACCACTCGTTGCCAACCCGTTCCTGCGCCTCCATGCCGTAGCGCAGCGCGCGCTCGACCTGCTCGGCGACCTTGTGGCCCCCGATGGGCAGGCGGACGTTGATCTTCCCGATCACGTGCTGCGTGCAGCCGTCATCGGTGGGCGCCAAGGTCATCGTGCCGGCGAAGCCCACTGGCTTGCGCGGCGACGTGATGGCCAGGTCGGCGCTTCGCGTCCCCGCTCCCCCGGCCGTCCCCGCGCCATCGGCCGGGGCCCAGTCCTCGTCCTGGACGACGTGGATCTCGCTGCCGACCAACGGCTTGATGAAGTCGGGCACCTCGGCGGGCATCACCCGGGTGACCTGCACGTGGGTCGTGCCGTCGTCGCCGGTCGTGACCGTCAACTCGTGGCGCAGCGCATGCATGGTCTCGGCCAGTTGGGCGTGGAAGCCATCGTCGCACAGCATCGCCACCACCTCGTCGACGCTGCCGCGATAGTCCATCCGCTGCTCAAACTGCATCCGCGGACTCCGGGTAGATCGAGCTGGCGTAGTCGTGCATCATGCGCGAGGCGCAGAAGCGCGGCCCGAGCGTCATCAAAGACGACCGCATCATGGTCACCCAGCCCTGCGGGATGCCGTCGGCGTCACGGTCGTGGAACGTCGGCACCACCTGCTGTTCGAGCAGGTCGTACAGCGCCAGCGAGTGCTCGTGGTCCTGGCGACCGTGGTCGTCGTCCAGTTCGCCGTCGATGGCCCAGCCGTTGGTGCCGTCGTAGCCCTCCCACCACCAGCCGTCCAGCACCGACAGGTTCAGCCCGCCGTTGAGCACCACCTTCATGCCCGAGGTCCCTGACGCCTCCATCGGGGGACGCGGCACGTTGAGCCACACGTCGCACCCGGCCGTGAGGCGACGGCCGATCTCGATGTCGTAGTCCTCGAGGAAGAAGACCCGCTCGGCCAGTTCGGGACGCCCGCGGTTTGCGAACAGGTCGCGCACCATGCCCTTGGCCCCGTCGTCCTTGGGGTGGGCCTTGCCGGCGATCAACAACTGCACCGGCCGGTCGCCCGACATCAGGCGTGCCATCCGGTCGACGTCCCGACTCAGCAGGTAGAGCCGCTTGTAGCCGGCCACGCGACGGGCAAAGCCCAGCGTCAGGGCGTCGTCGGACAATCCATGGATGCCCAGTTCGGCCCACTCCAGCGTGTCGCCACGTCGCAGGCGGTCATCGGCAGCCTGTTCACGCGCCCACTGCACGAGGCTGGCCCGCGCCGTGCTGCGCGCCGCCCAGAGGTCGGCGGCGGGAATGTCGGCCACCGGGGCCCACGTGTCCGGGTCGTCGGCAGTGCGCCACCAGTCTGCGCCCAGGTGCTCGTCGAGCAACGATCGGAACTCGTTGCCCATCCAGGTCGGCAGGTGCACACCGTTGGTGACATGGCTGATCGGGACGTCGTCGACCTCGCCGCCGAACAGCGGCTGCCACATCCCGCGAGCGACGATGCCGTGTCGCTTGGCGACACCATTGGTGCTGCGCGACAGCCGCAGTGCCATCGGCGTCATCCCGGCGTTCTCGTGGGGATCGCCGGGGTTGATGCGCCCGAGGTTGAGCAGGCCGTTGGAACCGATGCCCATGCGGTCACCGAGTCCGGGCAGGGCGCGCAGCAACACGTCGGGGGCGTAGGACTCGTTCCCGGCGGCGACCGGGGTGTGGGTGGTGAACACGCAGCGGTCCCGGATGGCGTCACGGGCGGCGTCGTAGGCCTCGCCGTCGGCCACGCGACCCGCAATCATCTCGGCAGCTGCCAGCGCGGCGTGGCCCTCGTTGAGGTGGAACACCGACGGGTGCACGTCGAGCCGGTCGAGCAGGCGAACGGCACCGATTCCCAACGTCGCGTACTGGGCCAGGCGCACGTCCTCGTTGCCGTCGTACAGGCGGGCAGTGGTCCAGCGGTCGGCCGCCGAGTTCTCCGGCAGGTCGGTGTCGAGCAACAGCAACGGAACCCGGCCGACCTGGATGGCCCAGGCACGTGCCGCCACCTCGGTGCCTCGGATCGGCACGGTCAGGCGCACCTGCTCGCCGTCGCGCAGCAACGGCACGATCGGGGTCATGCGGGTGTCGGTGGCGGTCCAGGACTCGACCTGCCAGCCGCTGGCGTCCAGACGCTGGTTGAAGTAGCCGGAGCCGTAGAACAGTCCGACGGCCACCATCGGCAACGCCAGGTCCGACGCTTCCTTCAGGATGTCGCCGGCCAGGACGCCGAGGCCGCCCGAGTACAGCGGCATCGACTCGTGGATCCCGAACTCGGCGCACAGGAACGTGACCGGGGCGGCCGGGTCGAAACCCTCCATCGCATCACGCGCGAGGTCGGCGGCGAGTTCCGCCGCCAGTGCGTCGACGCGGGCCACCAGGTCGGCGTCTGCGGCGGCTTCGGCCAGTCGCGCCGGGGTCGCCTCGACCAGCAGGCGCACGGGGTTGCCGCGCACCACCTCCCACCGACCGGGGTCGACGGCGATGAAGGTGTCGACGGCACCCGGCGTCCACGACCAGCGGTAGTTGTACGCCACCGCGGCCAGCGGCCGAAGTGGTTCGGGCAGGCGCGACTCGAGATCGGCGATCGCGCGGTCGAGTGAGTCACGGATCAGGTCGAGGGGCAGCGTCGTCATCAGGTGATGCTCCATGCAGGGGGGCGGGGCAAGGGGTCGGTGCAAGGGGTCGGGCAGGGTCGGGCGACAGGGTGGAAGGAAGGGGTGGGGCTACGGGAGGGGACGGACCACCGGCGTGGCGGGGACCTGCGCAGGACCGCGCGCGGCACCGTCAGGCACACATGGTTCCAGATCGCGACGGATCCTGCCGACGGGGGACGCACCAGCGCACACCAGTGCACGCAGACGCACGGGGTTGTGCCATCGCGACCGCGACGGTCTGACTCCTACTCGTCGCTGACCGCAACGAACACGACCTGGTGGTGGGCAACGAGTCGGACCGCGTCACCGGGCGCCGAGATCGGGCCGTCGTCGTGGGGCGGATCCCCGTCTGCGGTGTCCAGCACGCGTTGCCAACGGCGCTGCGGCGCACCGTTGGGCAGCGTGAACTCGCGAGCCTCGTTGTGGGAATTGAGCAACCACAGGAAGGTGTCGTCCTCGAGTGGCTCGCCCCGGTCACCGCGTCGTGCGATGGCCCGGCCGTTGAGCATCACCTGCAGGGCGCGGCGATCGGGATGGTGCCAGTCCATTTCACGCATCTCCCCACCGGTGCGGGTGAGCCAGGCGATGTCGTAGTCGACGTCCTCACCGAACCCGCCGACCAGGAAGTGGCGTCGCCGGAAGGCGGGGTGGGCTCGGCGAAACGCGATGAGCCCGCTCGTGAACGCCAGCAGTTCCTCGTCAGCCTGCTTCCAGTCGAGCCACGACACCTCGTTGTCCTGGGAGTAGGCGTTGTTGTTGCCCTGCTGCGTGCGACCCATCTCGTCGCCGGCCAACAGCATGGGAACCCCCTGGCTGAGCATCAACAGGGTGAGGAAGTTGCGCTGCCGACGCACGCGCAGGGCCTCGACCTGCGGATCGTCGGTGGGGCCTTCGACCCCGGTGTTCCACGTCCGGTTGTCGCCGTGGCCATCGACGTTGTCGTCGCCGTTGGCCTCGTTGTGCTTGCGCTCGTAGGACACCACGTCGCGCAGGGTGAAGCCGTCGTGGGACGTCACGAAGTTGATGCTGGAGCTGGGTCCGCGGCCGTTGTGGCCGAAGATCCCCTGGCTGCCGGAGATGACACTCGACACACCCGCCAGCCGTCCCCCGACACCTCGTTCGAAGTCACGCATCGTGTCTCGGAACGTCGCGTTCCACTCCCCCCACGGCGCCGGGAAGTTGCCCTGCTGCCATCCGCCGGGCCCGACGTCCCACGGCTCCGCGATCAGCTTGGTGTCGGACAGGACCGGGTCCTGATGGATCGCCGCCAGGAACGGCGCCTGGTGGGTGAAGCCGTGGTCGGTGCGGCCGAGTGCGGTGGCCAGGTCGAAGCGGAACCCGTCCACGTGGCACTCGCTGACCAGGTAGCGCAGCGAGTCCATCGCCAGTTTCACCATGGACTTGGAGCGCATGTCGACGGTGTTGCCGGTCCCGGAGTAGTTGACGTAGCGGCTGCGATCGTCGACCGAGAGGCGATAGGCCTGGAAGTTGTCGATCCCACGCAGCGACAGGGTCGGTCCCTGTTCGTTGCCCTCGGCGGTGTGGTTGTAGACGACGTCGAGCAGGACCTCGATGCCGGCATCGTGGAGCGCCTTGACCAGGCCCTTGAACTCGTTGAGGACGGCCTGTGGCTTGGAGGCCCGCGCGTAGCCGGGATGGATGGCGAACCAGTTGATCGGGTTGTAGCCCCAGTAGTTGACCAGGCCACGGTCGAGCAGGGCCCCTTCGGACACGAAGTACTGCACCGGCAGGAGTTCCACCGTGGTGACACCGAGGTCGGTCAGGTGCTCGATGGCGGCCGGGTGGGCCATGCCGGCGTACGTGCCGCGGAGGTTGTCGGGCACAGCCGGCAACTGCTGGGTGAAGCCCTTGACATGGACCTCGTAGATGACCATGTCCGACCAGTCGTGGTCGGGTCGGCGATCCGCACCCCAGTTGAACGACGGCGTCACCACCACGGATCGGGGCACATGCGGTGCCGAGTCGAGCTGGCTGGGACCACCTGCGGGGTCACTCGGGTCGTGGCCCAGCACGGCCGGAACCATCTCAAGGTCCCCGTCCACGGCGCGGGCATAGGGATCCAGCAACAACTTGTTGGGGTTGCACCGGTGGCCGTCGAAGGGACTCCAGGGACCGTGCACGCGATACCCGTACCGCGTTCCGGGCCCGACATCGGCGACGTAGCCATGCCAGACGTGGTTGGTGAACGACGTCAACTCGCAGCGAGTCTCGCGACCCGACTTGTCGAACAGGCACAGTTCCACCGCCTCGGCGACCTCGCTGTACAGGGCGAAGTTGGTGCCCAGCCCGTCATAGGTGGCCCCCAGGGGGTTGGCCGAGCCGGGCCACACATCGATCGTCGTCATCCATCCTCCTGCTGGTGCTGCACGCGGGTCGGACCGCGACCATGTCGCGGTCCGGCACGAACGCAAGGATACGCCACCTCACGTGTCTCCGGCGGCGCCGACAGGCCGCAGCGACGTCCGCTCGGGGCACATGAAGACCTCTCCATCGTCGGCTTCGAGGCGTCGTCCCGCGAGGATGCCAACGAACGTGCCGACGCGATCGACGCCCTGGCCCACGCCGGCACCGTGACCGTCCGGGAACTCGCCGTCGCCGACGAGGGCTGACACACCCACCGAAGGCAGAGCGGGGCCGGAACATCCCGGCCCCGCTCGCGTGTGGACGGCGTCATCTGCACCACGTCCGCCGCGTCAGGGTGGCAGGAGCGCGCCCTCCAGGGTCAGAAGGGTGCGCTTGGCGGCCGCGCCTCCCGCGTAGCGTCCCAGCGAACCGTCGGCGCGCACGACCCGGTGACAGGGCAGCACGATCGGCAGGGGATTCGTGGCGCATGCCGATCCCACTGCCCGCACGGCACGGGGATTGTCGACCCTGCGGGCGAGGTCCGAATAGGACGCGGTCGAACCGGACGGGATCGTCGGCAGCGCCGTGATCACCTCTCGGCGAAAGCCGTGCGCCAACTGCAGGTCGAGCGCCAGGTCGAAGTCACGGCGCCGACCGGCGAAGTAGTCGTCCAGTTGGGTCGCGACGTCGTCAAGCCGGCCCGGCGCCTCGAGCAGGCGCGGGCCGATGTCGGCAGCCAACTGGGCGACGATGTCGTCCCGTGTCGAAATCTCGACGAATGCGACTCGCACCAGGCCACGCGGCGACGCCGCGACGACGAGGTCACCGACGGGAGTGCCCACCACCCGGTAGCCGACCTCCAGGAGTCCCTCGGCAGCCGCCTGGGCAGCCAGTCGCGTGCGCATCCGACCAGCCACGTCGTCCACCCCGCGTCGGCCGGGGCCGCCGGCATGGACGGTCGTCGTCGTACCTCCACGTTCCAGATCGATGAATGCCTGTGAGGAGCCCATCACCTGTCCCCTTCCCGCACCACCGTGGTGCGAAGTCGCTTGATGCCGTCCGACGACGCCTTGCGCACGGCAGCCGGCGTCGAGCCCAGCACGTCGGCGACCTCGGCGTGCGGCAACCCGGCAACGTGGTGCAGCGCCACGGCATCACGCTGCCGGTCGGGCAGCGCCGCCACGGCCGCCCACAGGTCCAGGTCGGGCAGGGCATCGGGCTGGTCGATTCCACTGGCGGTCCGGTCAAGCCGATGCCCAACTCCCCGGTCGGGCACGGCCGCCACCGGGACGGCATGTCGAGTGCGCTTCCTCACCACGTCGATGGCCTTGCGGTGTGCGATCGTGACCAGCCACCCCTCGACATTGCTGTCAGGTCGCAGGTCGGGCCAGGCGCGCAGGGCGGCCAGGTAGGCCTCCGACCAGGCATCCTCGGCGTCCGCGGTCGGTCCGAGCACGGCACGGCAGACCCGCAGCACCGTGGTGGCGTGCTGGGTCGCGATCGGGTCGAACGGCAGCGTGTTCACACCCTGCCAACGTACGAGCGCGCCACGAGGTGAGCCGACCGACGCCGTCCCGCGGGCCCGTCACGGAGCGAACAGGCTCTGGACTCCCGCCTCGTGGTCCAACAGCCAGCGCTTGCGGTCCAGGCCGCCGGCGTAGCCGACCAGGGTGCCGTCGGACCCGATCACCCGGTGGCACGGCACGACGATCGGGATCGGGTTGGCCCCGTTGGCAGTCCCGACTGCCCGTACGGCCGTCGGACCACCGACGTCCATCGCGATGTCGAGGTAGGTGCAGGTCGTCCCGTGCTCGACCTGCAGCAGTCGGTCCCACACCCGTCGCTGGAAGGCGGTCCCGTCCGGCGCCAGGGAGAGGTCGAAGGCCCGTCGCGCACCGGCGAAGTACTCGTCGAGTTGGCGCGCGGCCTCGGCCAGCACCGCCCGGTCCGCGGGGCGCTCGCGACCGGCCAGGGCGCCAGCGGTCGCACCATCGACCGCGGCCGAGCCGTCGTCGGCTTCGTGCGGTGAGTCCGGCGCGCCATCCCGGGAGGAACCGGCAACATCGTCGGGAGACCCGAAACGGATGGCGACCACGGCCCCGCCCGCCGCAACGATCGTGATCGGACCGATGGGGCTTGACACGTGG
>DATFMD010000500.1:0-4461 GCA_035267125.1 Nitriliruptoraceae bacterium
GTCGGTGTCGTGCAGCTGGGGGACCGGCTGAGTGAGCAGGACTACTCGACGGCCGACCGCGAGCTGCTCGAGCAGTTGGCCGGCCAGGCCGCACCGGCCCTTCGGGTCGGGCAGTTGGTGCGCGAGCAACAGGCCGAGACCCGTGTCCGGGAGCGGTACGAACAGGAGCTGCAGGTCGCGCAGCTGATCCAGCAACGCTTCCTGCCCACCGACCTGCCCGAACCAGCCGGCTGGCGGATCCGCCCCCACTACCGGGCGGCCCGCGAGGTCGGTGGCGACTTCTACGACGTCCTGGACCTGCCGGGTGGCAGGCTGGGGCTGGTGATCGGTGACGTCACGGACAAGGGCGTGCCGGCTGCGCTGGTGATGGCGTCCACCCGCAGCGTCCTGCGTGCGGCTGCCCAGCGGCTCGTGGATCCCGCCAAGGTGCTGGCGCGCGTCAACGAGGAGTTGGTCCGCGACATCCCCGCCCGGATGTTCATCACCTGCCTGTACGGGGTCCTGGACCCTGCGACGGGCGAGTTCGAGTTCGCCAACGCAGGGCACGACCTCCCGTTCGTCGAGGCGCACGGCGAGATCACCGAGATCGACGCCCGCGGGATGCCGTTGGCGATGCTGCCCGGGTCGATCTACGACAAGGTCACCGTGCAGCTCGACCCCGGCGCGCGACTGCTCCTCTACAGCGACGGAATCGCCGAGGCGCACGCCCCGGACGGGGAGATGTTCGGCTTCGGCCGCACCGGTGACCTGCTCGTCGACCTGCCCCGCGACGACGGTGCCGTCGACGAGCTGCTGGCGCGCCTGTCGGCCTTCACCGGGCCCGACTGGGAACAGGAGGACGACGTCACGGTGGTGCTCGTCGACCGCTCCGCCCACGACCACGCGGCCGTTGACCAGTACTCGCGCCGGGTGTTCCATCTGCCCAGCACCGAGGGCGGCGAACGCGACGCGATCCGACTGGTCCAGGAGGTCCTCGCGGACGTCGACCTCACCGACGACCGACGCGACGCGCTGTCCACCGCGGTCGGCGAGGCCGTGATGAACGCCATGGAGCACGCCCACGGGCACGACCCGACCAAACAGGTCGAGGTGGCCGTGACGGTTCGGCCGGACCTCGTCAGCGTCGCGATCACCGACGAGGGGGGTGGGGACGCGCTGCTGGACACCGTCGACGACCCGGACATCGACGCCAAGCTCCGCGGCGAACAGACGCCTCGTGGCTGGGGGCTGTTCCTGGTCCGGTCACTGGTCGACGAGGTCCACGAGACCAGCGACGGCGAGCGCCACACCTTGACACTCGAACTCACACGGGATGGTGCGGGATGAACATCGACGACCCCTTCGCAGTGCACGTCGAACCGGGCCACGATGGTGCCCGTCTGGCCTTGTCCGGTCGTGTCGACCGCGACGCCGAGGACGACCTCCTCACCGCCTTCGCCACGGTCGCGGAGCCCGAACCCGCCCGCGTCGTCCTGGACTTCGGGGACACGACCTACATCAACTCCAGCGGTCTGGCGGCGATCGTCGCCCTGTTGGCCGATGCGGGGCAGCGCGGCATCACCGTGGCGGCTCGAGGACTGACCAGCCACTACCGACAGTTGTTCGAGATCACTCGCCTGACCGACCTCGTCGAGGTCGAGCCGGCGCCGGAACCCGGAGGGATCACCTGATGGACACACGACTTGACACCGAGGTGCGCGGCGACATCGGCATCGTGCGAATCGAGGGGGACCTGACCCCCGCCTCCGAGGAGGACCTGTCGGCCGCGTGGGGCAAGGCGAGTGGGGACGGCGACCGTGCCGTGGTGCTCGACTTCTCCGAGATGGAGTACATGAACAGCGGCGGCATCGGCCTGCTCGTCCAACTGCTCGTGCGGGCGAATCGGACCAGGCACGGCCTGGCCGCGACCGGCCTGAGCGACCACTATCGCCAGATCTTCCAGGTCACGCGCCTCGACGAGGCCATCACCATCCACGACGACGTCGCGGCAGCGGTCGCCGCCGCCGGCTGACTCGGTGCCGGGCATCGAACCGGTCCATCACGTTCTCGTCACGGCTTCCTGCAACGCTCCAGACGTGGCCGCCGCGAACCCGCGGACGAGCGGTCCGGACACCATCAGGAGGCACCACCATGAGCGTCACGATGTACATCCACCACGTCATGCACGAGCCCGAGGCGATGGCCGAGGGCTCGGGCGAGGTCGACGACAAGCTGCGATCACTCGGCCACGAGTTCAGCGAGCGTTGGTTCGTCTCTTCGGACATGTCCCACGCGCTGCTGATCGCCGAATTCGGCGGTTCGCAGGACGTGGTGACGCACTTCACCACCCTGGAGGAGTTCGGTTTCTCCGACCAGGTCCTCGGCAACGTGTTCAGCATCACGTCTGCGGACGTCGTCGGTGACCTCGACGACGAGGCACGCGCCGTGCTGGCGAAGTACGACTTCGTCAACTCCCTCGAGCCCATGCCCGAGATGGACGTCTGAGCCATCCACACCACCTTTCCGCGCCTCGTCACACGACGGGGCGCGGTTTCGTCACGGCGCCGTCACGGCTTGCTGGAACGCTGCACCCAGCACACCAGAGGAGGGCTGACATGGCAGCCGAGGACACCACCGCCACCCGCGACGCCGACAGCTGGGCGCGCCACACCGGGCCGCTGTCGGTCACCGATGCTCCGGAGGGGGCGCTGAACCTCAACGTCGACGGCCGGCTGCTGACCGGCCCGATGCAGGGGTTCGGCAAGCTCTGGCAGAAGACCTACCGCGTGGCCCTGGCGGGTGCCTCGGCGACCCCCGAAGAGGTCATCGCGGCGTGGAAGGCGAACTACGGCGAGTTCTGGCCCGACGGCAACAACTTCTATGCCCCGCTGTCCGGCATCCAGCCCGGGGAGGTCGGGCTGATCAACGCCGACATGCCCGGCGGGATGAAGCTGTCCACCGGGGTCATGGTGCTCTATGCCGACGACGTCTCGTTCACCTACATGACCCCGCTGGGCCACCCGTTCGCGGGCTGGATCACGTTCTCGGCCGACGAGGTCGACGGCACGACCCACGCACAGGTCCAGGTGCTCATGCGGGCCACCGACCCGGCATCCGAGCTCGGCCTGGCCCTGGGCGGCCACCGCACCGAGGACCGCATGTGGGCGCAGACGCTGACCAACCTGGCGACCTTCTTCGACGTCGTCGACCCGCAGGTCGACACGGACCTCGTCTGCGTGGACCGCAAGCGCCAGTGGGCCCGTGCCGGCAACCTGCGCCACGACGCGGCGCTGCACACGGCGGCCCACCTGCTGACCGCACCGGTGCGGGCCATCGGCATGTCGTGGCGGGGGCTGCTGACGGCGGCTGCCGTGACCAACGCCGTCGTCCATGCCGCGTACATGCTCATGGCCAGCGTGGTGATCCTTCCCGCCATCGTGCTGTCGGTCCTGCCGTTGCTCGGCCTGGCCGTGGCAGCCCGCTGGGAGCGCACCGGCGCCGGCATCGTCGGGGCGTCCGGACTCGTGATGCTCCTTGCCATGGCGCCGTTCGCCCTGACCGACCTGGCCCAGGTCGGTTCGCCCGTCACCTTCCTGTACGCGTTGCTGTCGCTGCTGACCGGGGCAACCATGGTCATCGCCGGTGTCGCCCTGGTTCGTCGGCGCACCGGGTCCCCACGCCGACTCGCGTTGGCGGGGGCGGTCATCATCACCCTGGGCGTGATCGCGACGACTGCCGCGGCAGTGACCACAACCTCCGACGAACTCGACAGCGGTGAGGTCGAAGTCGTCGCCGAAGAGTTCGTGTGGGTGCCAGTGGACCTCACGGCAGCCAGCGATGCCACGCTCAACGTGGACAACCGCGACCCGTTCCACCACACCTTCGCGATCGAGGAGTTGGGCATCGAGGTGGACCTGCCCGCCAACACCGCACGCGACGTCCCGCTCGACGGCGCAGCGCCCGGGGCCTACGCATTCGTCTGCACCGTCGTCGGGCACGAAACGATGACCGGCACGATCGAGGTGACCGAGTGAGCACACGGGGACGGGCCGGCATGGCAGTCTGGGAGCCGGTACGCATGTTTGGGAGCATGAAGGGCATCGAGACGTGACCGAGCACTCGCGCCGTCGGGACGTGACCCTGCTGACCGGGATCGGGGTCGCGGCCGTGGCGATGGCGGTCTGGGCCGTCGCCCTCGTCGGCCTGGACGTCCGGCTGGCAGCGGTCATTCCCCACCTGCTGATCGGTGGCATCGGGGCCGTGCTCGTGCTCCGAACGGATGCCCGCCTCCTCGGCTGGCTGATGGCGACATCGTCGCTGTTCGTCGGCACGTTCACCGCGGCCGCGTTGTTCGAGACGACCGGATCCCCGTGGGCCGGTGCCTGGGAGGCGGTCGCGGGGATGTTCCTCGTGCCCCTGCTCGCCGCGTTGATGCTCTATCCGACCGGTCGCCCGGCATCGAGGGTCATCACCGCGTTGGTG
>DATFMD010000501.1:0-7975 GCA_035267125.1 Nitriliruptoraceae bacterium
CCTGCGCGACGTCGACTGCCTCCAGGTGCCGGAGCGGTCCGGTCGGATCACCATCGTGTCCCCGCGTGCAGTCGAGTTGGCGGCCAGCGTCGGCGTGCCGATCCACGTCTGGACGGTGAACCGCCGCACCGACATGCACCGCTTGCTGGACATGGGCGTGGCGGGCCTGGTCACCGACCGCGCCGACGTGGCGTTGCAGGTCCGCGGCGCCCGCTCCTGACGTCAGGCGCGAGCCTCGGCGAATGCCGCGGGGTCGTCGGGCAGCCAGGCCTCACCGCGCGCACGCAGGAACATCGGCACGCCACGCAGCAGCATGACCACTTCGTAGGAGATCCACAGCCACAGCAGGCCGGCCCCAAGGGTGACCCCCACCTGCGCCATGACCGCCCCCAACACCGACCCGGCCACCGTCCAGGTGCGGATGAAGGCGTAGTCCTCGGCCCCCATCAGCAGCCCGTCGAGGACGAACACCAGGGCGTGCAGTGGCATCGCGACGGCAGGCAGCCACCATGCCGTCGCCACCAGCGCCGCAACCACGGCATCCCCGGTGAACGCGGCCACGAACAACGGCCTGCCGACCAGCAGGATCACCGCCAGCAGTGCGCCGACCCCAACGGCCCAGCGGAGGCTGTCGTTGACCGTGGCACGCAGCACGTCGCGCTCACCGGCACCGGCAGCACGTCCCATGATGGTCTGCGCTGCCACTGCAAGGCCGTCGAGCAGGAACGACAACAGGAGGTAGACCTGCCAGATGACCTGGTGGGCGGCGGCGGTCTCGGTGCCGACCCGGGCAGCCGCGGCGCTGATGACCATGATGGCACCCACCAGGGCCGCGGTCCGCAGGAACAGGTCACGCGACACCACCGCGAGCGCCTCCATCTGGCGTCGGTCGGGCAGGCCGTGACCACCCAGTTCGAAGCCGAGGTTGCGGCGGGCCATCACGGCCAGCCACACGGCGGTGATCACCTCCGCGACCACCGTGGCCAGCGCGATGCCCTCCAGTTCCCAGCCCAGCCCGAACACCAACACGAGGTTGAGAGCGAGGTTGACGACGTTGGCCACGAGCACGACGACCAGCGGCCGGGTCGTGTCACCGGCGCCGCGGAAGGCGCCATGGCCGACGAACGCCGCAAGCATGAACGGCACCCCGATGGCACGCACGCGCAGGTAGGCGACCGTCGGCGCCACGAGTTCGTCGACAGCACCGGCCAGCGTCACGATCGCCGGTGCCAACGCCGCAATGGCGATCGCCGCCAGCACCCCCAGCCCGATGGCCACGATGCCGGCATGGGCGACTCGACGGCCTGCGGCCTCGTGGTCGCCTCGCCCCAGTGCCTGTGACACCGTGGACGTCGTCCCGAACACCAGGAAGTTGAACACCCACGTCAGTCCGGCGAGCAGCGACGTGGCCAGGCCGAGCGCCCCCAGTTCCACCGTGCCGATGCGGCCGGCGATGGCCGTGTCGACGACGCTGAGGATGGGCTCGGCCATCAACGTCAACGTCGCCGGGATCGCGAGCCGAAGCAGCAGGCGACGACGCCCGCTCGATGTCGTCGGCACCGCCTGGTCAACGGCCCGCTCGACGGTCACGAGGCATCCTGACGGGCACGGTGGGCAGCGACGTGGTGACGCGTGGAGCACCGCGTGGAACAGAAGCGCCGCCTGGCGTTGCGCGACGTGTCGACGAACACACGACGGCAGTCGTGCGCATCGCAGGCGCCCAATCGCAGCCGCCCGCCGTCGCACAGGACTGCTGCCAATCCCATGAGCGTGTTCGCGCGCAGACGCTGGAGCGTGGAGGCATCGCGTGGTTCGACGTGCAGGTGGGGGCCACGGTCGCCGTGGGTGGAGATGCGCGGCGCGGTCGGCGTGCCGTCCAACAACTCGTTGAGCACCGTGATCGCCGTGGCCAGGTCCGGCGCATCGAACACGCGCCACGACTGTTGGGCGAGATCGCGCAGCGCACCAATGGACCCGTCATGCACCTCCAGGGCGAGGTCGTACCCACCCAGCAGGACGCGGACGTCCTCCTCGCTGGCGTGGGCAGCGTCATCATCGACGACCAGGAGGTTGACCAGGTCGGCGGCCAACTCGCCAGCCGTGTTGGCGTACCTGTCGAAGTCCATTGCCCGCTCCGGTCGCAGTGGCCAGGTCCTCCAGGTGATGCCCGCACGAGCCACGGTGGTGTGGCAGGCGGTGGAGGTGTGGCTGACTGGTCGAAGTGTAGTGAATCAAGACGAATGATCCCTTACAGGTTCGCCAAGAAGCCGGGCACCCGGGCCTCGAACTGAACGGCTCCATGAGAATCCTCACAGGAAGCCCGCAGGAAGATGCGCCCGCAACAACCTGATGGATATGGTGCCATCGGCAACGCGCTCCACGCTTCCCCCGGCAGTGGTGCGCAGCCAACAACGGCCCGCCGGCGTTCACGCCGGCGGGCCGTTTGTTCGGACTGGGTCGAAACTGTTCGATCCCCGGACTGGGCCACGGGTGCGCGCCCAGCGGCCGCCCCGACGAGCCCCGGGTCACTCCTCGCGGGCGTCCAGGTCACGCGCGACCTCGGCCGGGAATCCACCGGTGGCAATCGGGCCCCAGCGCGTCGGCGTGATGCGCAGCAACGACTTGCCCTGCACGACCATGGCCTCGCGGTACTCGTCCCAGTCGTCGTGTTCGCCGGCGATGGACCGGAAGTAGTCCACCAATCCCTCGACTGCGGCCTCGTCGGGAACGTCGAGCACCTGCGCGGTGCCGTCCACCTGGACCCACGGGCCACCGAAGTCATCCGACAGGAACACCACCGAGACCTCGGGGGTGGCCCGGACATTGGCCACCTTCGCCCGCTGCGGATAGGTCGCGATGCCGATCCGGCCATCCTCGTCCACGCCAGCCGTCACGGGCGACGCCTGCGGACGCCCGTCGGACTGGCGCGCGGTGATCAGGATGGCGTCGTGGCGGGTTGCGAGGAAGGCCAGGAGTTCGTCACGCGACGCGGCCTCGGCGGTGGCGATCTCTCGTGTCACAGCATGCCCGCGACTGCTTCGCGCTCCTCGAACAACTCGGTGGCGGATGCGTCGAGCTTGCTCGAAGCCGCTTCGCTCAACTCGATCCCCTGGACGATCTCGTAGCCACCAGCACCGTCGGTGCGCACGGGGAAGCCACTGATGAGGCCGGTCGGGACCCCGTAGGAGCCATCCGACGGCACCGCCATCGACACCCAGTCTCCGTCGGCGGTGGGCCTGCCGCCGCACCAGTTGGCGACGTGGTCGATGAGCGCGTTGGCCGCAGAGGCAGCCGATGAGGCTCCCCGTGCATCGATGATGGCCTTGCCGCGTTGCTGCACGGTCGGGATGAAGGTGTCCTCGAACCACGCCTGGTCATCGATCACCTCGGTGGCCGGGCGGCCGCCGATGAGGGCGTTCTCGTAGTCGGGGACCATCGTCGGCGAGTGGTTGCCCCAGATCGTGAGGTTGGAGACCTCGGCCACGGGCACACCGGCCTTCTGGGCCAACTGCGTGGCGGCACGATTCTGGTCGAGGCGCACCATCGCGGTGAATCGGTCGGTCGGAACCCCGTCCGCGTTGGCGGCTGCGATCAGCGCATTGGTGTTGGCCGGGTTGCCCACCACGGCGACCTTGACGTCGTCGGCCGCGCTGGCGGCGATGGCGCTTCCCTGGCCGGTGAAGATGCGACCGTTGTCTGCCAGCAGGTCAGCCCGCTCCATGCCGGGACCGCGCGGCTTCGCGCCGACCAGGCAGGCCACGTTGACGTCGGTGAAGCCTTCGGCCGCGTCCGCCGTCATGACGATGTCGCGCAGCAACGGGAAGGCACAGTCGTCCAACTCCATCGCCACACCCTCGAGTGCACCCAGCGCGGGCTCGATCTCGATGAGGTTGAGCGCCACCGGTTGTTCGGACCCGAACATCTGCCCCGACGCGATCCGGAACAGCAGGGCGTAACCGATCTGGCCGGCGGCACCGGTGACGGCGACACGGATGGGTGCGGACATGGACGTTCTCCTTGGGATGTGCAGTCGGGCGGCATGGCGCCGAGGCAAGAGTGACTGCCATCGAGCGTAGCCCCCGACCGCGTGATCCCCCGGTCGAGTCCGTCTGCCTCACCCCTTCACGCCGCCTGCCGTCAGCCCGGAGACGATGTAGCGCTGCAGGAACAGGAACAGCAGGATGATGGGGATGCCGCCGAGCAGGGCGCCCGCGGTGAACACCCCCCACTGCGAGTTCTGTTCGCTGATGAAGGAGCTCAGCCCGATCGCCAGCGTGAACGACAGTTCGTCGCGGATCAGGATGCTGGCCAGGATGTATTCGTTGAACAGGAAGACGAAGGACAACATCGTGGTCACGGCCAGGATGGGCGCGGACAGCGGCAGGATGATCTGCCAGAAGACCTGGTTGTGGGTGGCACCGTCGATCTTCGCGGCCTCGTCGAGGTCTGCCGGGATCGTGTCGAAGAAGCCCTTCACCAGCCAGGTGTTGGCTCCCAGGGCGCCGCCCAGGTAGACCAGGAACAGCCCGGTCAGCGTGCCGGTGCCGAGTCCCGGAAACACCAGCCCGATCCGAGCCATGAACAGGAACAGGGCCACCATCGCCAGCAACTGCGGGAACATCTGCACGAGCAGGATCGCCAGCAGGCCAACCCTGCGTCCGGCGAATCGCAATCTCGAGAAGGCGTAGGCGGCCATGGCCGACAGCACGGTCATGGTGATGGCGGCCCCGCCGGCGACCACCAGGGAGTTGCGCATCCACACCAGGAACGGCTCGTCGAACAGGAGGTCGCGGTAGTTGTTCAGGGTCGGGGCGTCCGGGAAGAACGACATCGCCGCCAAGGAGTTGGTCGGGTTGACCGAGGCGCTGACGACCCACACGGCCGGAAACAGCGCGAACGCCAGGCCCAGGACACCAACCAGGTGACGCCAGCCGACGTGGCGGAACCACAGGCCCGGCGGAAGCCTTCGCGGCTTCGGAGCCAGGTGGGTGCGCTCGTTGTCGCCGGGCGAGCCGGGCTTCGGCGTGGCAGCAGGGAGGGTGGTCATCAGTTGATCTCCTCGAGCACGCGGGTTCGCCGGAAGCTGATCGTGGTGATCACGGCCACGGCCATGAAGATGAACACGGACACCGCGGCAGCCAGGCCGTAGTCGACGCCACCGCTGCCGCCGAAGGCCAGCCGGTAGGCATACGAGATCAGGATGTCGGTGTAGCCGACGGGGGTGGCAGCACCCCGGATCGGCGGATCGCCGCCGGTCAGCAGGAAGATCGTGTTGAAGTTGTTGAAGTTGAACGCGAACGACGCGATCAGCAGTGGCCCGACCGTCACGAGCAAGAGGGGCAGCGTGACGCTGCGGAAGGCTCGGAAGCCGGACGCACCGTCGACCTTGGCGGCTTCCTTGAGTTCACCCGGGATGGCCTGCAGCGCGCCGGTGCACACCAACAGCATGTAGGGGAACCCGAGCCACAGGTTGACCAGCAGGGTCGATGCTCGTGGCAGCAATCCGTTGAAGGCGCGACTGGTCAACCACGGGATGTCGGCACCCAGCAGTTGGTTGACGAAGCCGAAGTCCTGGTTGAGCAGCCCCCGCCAGATCAGGGCGGTCATGAAGCTGGGCAGGGCGTAGGGGATGATCAGCAGCGATCGGTAGATCTTCTTGCCCCGGACACGGTCGTCGTCCAGGGCCATGGCCAGCCCAAGCCCCAGGATGAAGGTCGTGATGACCGACATGAGGGCGAACACGATCGTCCAGATGAGGACACCGATGAACTCGCCACGGATGTCCTCGTTGCCCAGCACGGCGGCGAAGTTGTCGAACCCGATGAAGGCCCGGAACCCGGGTGTCAGCGTCTCGCCGTCGTCGGACGTCCAGTAGCCCTCGACCGGGGTGAACTCGGTCCCGTCGTCGCGGACGATCACCTCGGCATCGGCGTCGTAGGTCAAGTCGCTGACGGTGCGCGCGGCCACCGTGAACGTTTGCAGTTGGATGGCACCGTCGTCGAGCGGCACGGTGAACGCGCCGACCAGCTCGGCACTGCGTTCGTTCGCCTCCAACAGCGTCAGGGGCGCATAGTCGCCGACACGAAGGTCCTGGCCCTCGCCGGTCACCTCGCCGGGTTCCAACTCCCGGAGGCCCTCGAACGTGCCCAGGTACTGCACGTCGTCCTCGCCGGTCAGCAGCAACGCGATGTCGGACGACTCCGCAGGTGCCTCCGCCTCGTCGCTCCCGTTGCTGAGCACGACGGTGCTGTAGCGCTCGGCGTCCTCGGGCACGCGCTGGTTGACCGACAGGATCCGTTGGGTCGCCGCCTCCTGCGACAGGATGTGGCCGTCCCCGTAGTTCGTGAACGCGATGTAGCCGTTGTAGGCCACGGGATAGATCTGGAAGAGCAACAGGAAGATCGTGCCGGGCACCAGGTACTTGAGGGGAATGGTGCGGGAACTGAGATAGACCCAGTTGATGACGATCGTGGCGGCGGCCACGAGCGCGAAGCCCGTCCAGGCGTTGGCGTCCGCCAACAGGAACAGGCCGAACACGGCCAGCGCGTCGACGATCCCGAGGAACACGATCTTGACGATGATGCCGGTGAGGCTGGTGCGGCCGTCGAGATATGCGTTCAGCATGCCCGCTCCGGTGGTGGTCGTGCCAAGCGATGGACGTGGCCGAGGAGGTGGTGGCAGCCCGTGCAGGGGCGCAAAGGTCGAGCCCGGTGGTCGAAGTCAACCACCGGGCTCGAGAATGATCAGCCGATCTGGTTGCGGATCTGGTCGGCGGCCTCGGTGAAGGCCTCCGCGCCGTCCTCGCCCTGCATGATCAGCGTGTAGGCGTTGTCCCACGACTCCCAGACCGAGTTCATCTCGGGAATGCTCGGCATCGCGTAGCCGTCGGCTCCGGCCTCGCCGAAGCCCTGGATGTCGGGGTCAGAAGATGCCTGGTCGAAGGCCGACTGCAGCGCCGGGGGACGGTTGCCCACCTCGTAGAGACCCACCTGCGCCTCCTCGGTGCCCATCACGTCGAGCACGAAGGTCTGCGCTGCAAGGGCGTTCTCGGAGAACGCCGACACGTAGAAGCCCTGGACGCCCACGAAGGGTGCCGGCTCGCCACCGTCGACGGTGGGCAGCGGCTCGACGACGTAGGGCACGTCGGTGAACTCGGCAACGGCCCACGGGCCGGTGACGGCGTAGGGCGTCTCGCCGTTGGCGAAGGACTCCAGCATGACGTCGTAGGTCACGCTCTCGCTCAGGAACCCCCGCTCGACGAGGTCCGTGAAGGTCTCGCCGGCAGCCAGGCCGCCCTCGGAGTCGATCCCCAGGTCGCTGCCGTCGTAGCCCTCGTCTGTCTGGCCGAAGACGTACCCGCCGTCACCGGTGACCACCCAGTAGTTGTGGTACGTGTCGGGCTGCTGCCAGCCGACCGGGATGGTGGCCTCGCCCGAGTCGACCAGCGCAAGGCCCGTGGCGGCCATGTCCTCGAGGGACTCCGGCGACTCGGGGGCCAGGTCGGTGTTGCGGACCAGGGCCACGTTCTCGATGGCGTAGGGCAGGCAGTAGGTCTGGCCCTCGAAGGTGCAGGCCTCGATCGCCACGGGGAGGTAGTCGTCCGGGTTGGACACGTCCAGCGGCGCGACGATCCCATTGCCGGCCAGCGAACCCACGGCGTCGTGGGCCGTGATGAAGACGTCGGGACCTTCGCCGACGGGGGCGGCGGTCGTCACGAAGTCGCGCATGCGGTCGGACGGCACCTCCTGCACGGCGACCGTGATGCCCTGTGCCTCGGCGAACTCCTGGGCGAACGGCTCGATGACGGGGGCACGGGTGTCGTCGGCCCAGATCACGAGGTCGGCGTCGCCACGGACCGGCGGTGCCTCGGTCTCGGTCGCGGTGGCCTCGGCGGCCTCGGTGGCCATCTCGGTCTCGGAAGCCATCTCGGTCTCGGTGGCCATCTCGGTCTCGGTGGCCATCTCGGTCTCGGTGG
>DATFMD010000502.1:0-3330 GCA_035267125.1 Nitriliruptoraceae bacterium
CCGGACACCGGCCAGCTGATCCACCGGCTCTGCGACCGGCGGCCAAGCGCGAGGAAGAACCCAAGGATCACCGCGAGGATGAAGCCGTAGACGGTGGCGAAGGCCGTCACGCTCAGGGCGTTGAGCATGTCGGGGATGAGCGAGATGACGTAGGGCCAGTCCCACTTGAGGTTGGGGTCGGGCGCAACGTCGGTCCCGAAGGTCAACTCCCGCGTGCCCAGGACGTACAGGATGACCAGGAACGCCACGAACGCGACGATGGCCACCCACGTGACGGGACGCTTCCAGATGGAGCGGTGCTCGATCATGGGCTCGGACGAACTGGCCTGGGCGCTCACTTGGACGCTCCGATCGCGTCCTCGACCGGTGCGATCTCACCTTTTCGACTCTCGAATCGAGCGTCGATGCGTGCTTCGAACCGTCGGAACAACAGGTTGATTGCCTGCGCGATCACGAAGTACATCACCAGGACGTTGAGGTCGAAGACTGCTCGACTGTGTCGCACGCCCTCGAAGGTCGGCGCCGCCTGGCCGTTGAACGCCAGCGCCTCCGCCCCGGTCAGGTCCACCAGTCCGATCAGCGACACGAGCGCCGTGCCCTTCAGGATCTCGATCGTGAGGTTGCCCATCGGAGGCAGGATCACGCGCATCGCCTGGGGCAGGATGATGTGGCGCAGACGTTGGTTGTTGGTCAGGTTCAGCGCGATCGATGCCTCGGTCTGGCCCCTGGGCACCGACAGGATGCCGCCGCGGATGATCTCGGCGCCGTAGCCACCCATGTTCAGTCCCAGGGCGATGGACGCCAGCAGGGTCAGGTTGGCCTGCGGCAGGCCCATCAGGATCGGCACTGCATAGGCCATGATGAACAGCAGGACGATCGAGGAGATGCCACGCGCGAACTCTGTGTAGGTCAGCGCGATGCCGCGAACGATGCGGTTGTCGGACAGCCGCAGGACCCCGAACACCAGGGAGAGGAAGACGCCCAGGACGAACGAGTAGCCCAGGATCTGGACGGTGAACCAGGCACCCTCCAGCAACCGCTGGTACTGGCTGGGATTGAGCAACAGGCCGGACATGGGCATCCGTTCGCAGGTTGGAGGAACCAGTGGCGTCCCCGGCCCACGCGGAGCCGGGGACGCACCACCACGGTCAGCCGGTGAGGTCTGCCACGGTCAGTTCCTGGGCCCGCTCGACGTCTTCGGCGGCAAAGCCGAAGCCGGTGATGATGTCGATCAGCTCGCCGTTGTCCTGCATGGTGTTGAGCTGGTCGTTGAATGCGTCACGGAACTCCTGGTTGTCGTTGCGGAAGCCGAAGCCGCCACAGCCCAGGATCTCCTCGCCGTTCTCGTCCAGTGGGAAGAACGACTCGGTCGACTCGATGCCGTCACGGGCGTTGACCTGGGTCAGCACCGTCAGCGACGTCCCGGTCACGGCGTCGACACGACCGGCGTCGAGGTCGTCGTACTGCGCGTTCACGTCGCCGTAGAGCTCGATCTGGTCGGACGGCACACCGGCGATCTCGGCGTAGCCCTCCTCGACGGCGCCCGACAGGATCGCGATGGTTGCCTCGGGCGTGTCGACCACGGACTGGAAGTCACTCAGTCCCAGCGGGTTGCCCTCGGGCACCGCGAATGCCTCACCGATGCAGTAGTCGGGGTCCGAGAACAGGATCTGCTCGGCCCGCTCCGCATTGATGTACATCCCGGCCGCGATCATGTCGAACTGCCCGGCCTGCAGTCCGGAGATCAGCGCCCCGAAGTCCACGACCTCGGCGTTGACCTCGTCGATGCCGAGCCCTGACAGCACGGCACGCGCGACCTCGGGGGCCTCGCCGGTCGCATTGCCCGACTCGTCCTCGTAGCCATAGGGAACCTCGTTGGCGATCCCCACGGTGATGGAGCCTGCCTCCTGCAACTCGGCCAGCAGCCCGCTGGCCTCGCCGCCACCGTCGTCTCCCCCGTCGTCGGTCGATGCCTCGGTCGCGGCGTCGTCGGTGGCGTCGTCGCCACCATCGTCATCACCACCGCAGGCCGTTGCAACAAGCGCAAGGCTGGCAGCCACGGCCAGCGTTCGCATCCACTTGGTCTTGTGTCCTCGCATGGGTGTGTCCCTTTCACGGGGCAGCCCGCGTCCGGCGGGCCGCGCACGACGTCTTGATTCGATCGTGGTCGTAGGTTCCGCCTCACCCTAAGCGTGTGGCCATTGAATGTCCAGCTTGTATACAGTAAGAATGCATTTCGAACGCATGTCGGGCAGATCACGTGATCCTGCAGGTCCTGCCGCCGAATGCCCGCCGCCGACGTCAGGCCCGCCGATGACCGAGACCGCCACGCGGACGTCGGTCACCGACATCTACGGCGAACTCCGGGAACGGATCTGCCTGCTGGACTACCAACCGGGCGAACGACTGCGCGAGGAACCGCTGGCCGAGGAGTTCGGGGTCAGCCGCACGCCGATCCGCCAGGTGCTGGCCCGTCTCGAACACGAGCGCCTGGTCGAGTCCTCCCCCGGTTCCGGCGCCACGGTCGCGATCATCGACAGCAAGGAAATCCGCGACGTCTGGGCCGTGCGCATGAAGATCGCGGACCTCGTGGCCGACTTCGTCCGCCTGCCGGCACCACCCGAGGCCCTGGCCGAACTGGCTGCCATCCGCGACGAGCTCGACACGGTTCGCGAGGCCCGCCAGGACCGGGCGCTGGGTGCGCTGTACAACCGCTACCACGACGTCGTCCTGTCGGTCTACACGAGCCGGACCCTGGGACGAATCCACGACCAGCTGTTCCACCTGACCGCTCGCGTGTGGTTGCAGTTCCTCCCGGAGTTGGACTTCGACCACGAGGTCGACATCATGGCGCGGGAGGTCGACGAAACCATCATCGCGATGGAGGGACGATCCGGACAGGACCTCGCCGATGTGCGCAAGGCGCACATGCGTATGCTCTTGTCGCGCTTCAACGACCACGTCTCCCGCCCGCTGGGCTGAGCGAAGGCAGGTTCCAATGCCCGACATCACGGTCCTGACCGAGGCTGACCTGCGCAGCGTCGTGGGTCCCGGCCCCGCCGAGCGGGCCGCGATCGAGGCGGTCTATCCCGAGATCTCGAACGGTCGTGCGTCGATGCCGCCGATCATGCGCCTCGACGTGCCCGTCCACAACGGCGAGGTGGACGTCAAGACGGCATGGCTGCCCGGCGCCCCGGGGATCGCCGTCAAGGTGTCGGCCGGCTTCTTCGACAATCCCCGGCGTGGGCTGCCCAGCCTCGGTGGCCTGATGCTCGTGCTGGACGCCGAGACCGGCATCCCCACGGGTGTCCTGCTCGACAACGGGTACCT
>DATFMD010000503.1:0-14547 GCA_035267125.1 Nitriliruptoraceae bacterium
GTCGTGGTGGGAGGATCCACCGGGGCGGGGAAGTCGACCCTGGTCAACACGATCGTCGGGGAAGTCGTGTCACGAACGGGGGTCCTGCGTCCCACCACCCGGTCGGCGGTGTTGGTCCACCATCCCGATGACCGCGAGGCCTTCGCCAGCGATCGGATCCTGGGGTCGCTGGCGCGGGTCACCGGCACCGCGGTGGCCGAATCGGCCGAGGACCCGTCGATGCTGTCCCTGGTGTCGTCCACCCGCCTGCCATCCGGGGTGGGGATCCTCGACACGCCCGACGTCGACTCGGTCGCGGCCGGGAATCGTGAGCTCAGTCGGCAACTGCTGGCCGCCGCCGACCTGTGGTTGTTCGTCACGACCCCGTCGCGGTACGCCGATGCGGTGCCATGGGACCTGCTGGCACAGGCGGCAGACCGCGGCACCGAGGTCGCCGTCGTGCTCGATCGGGTGGAGCGCGACGAACTGGCGACCGTCCACCCGCACCTGCGCGAGATGCTCGATGGAGCCGGCCTGCAGCGCGCCGCCCTGCTCGTGGTGCCGGCGGCCCACGACGTCGACGGGATGCTGCCGGAAACGACCATCTCGACCGTCATGGAGCACCTGGGCGAACTGGCGGGCACGGCCGAGGACCGGCGGGCAGTGGCCGACCGCACCCTCCGGGGGGCCCTGGACAGCCTGGAACCACGTGTGGAGGTGGTCGCGACCGGGGTCAGTGACCAGGTTGCCGCCGTCGAGGAGTTGGACTCGCGGGTGGACGCTGCCCACGTCAATGCGGTGGCCACGATGGTGGCCGCGATCGACGAAGGCCGCGTGTTGCGTGGCGAGGTGCTTGCGCGTTGGCACGACTTCGTCGGAGCCGGCGACCTGCTGCGCTGGCTCGAGCAGGGCATCGGCCGGATCCGCGACCGGGTGTCGGCATTGCTGCGCCGCGGCGCCCGGCCCGAACAGCCCCTGACCGAAGCCGTCGAGGACGGCCTGGTGTCGGTCGTGGTCGATGCCATGGAACGGGCCCGCCGCGACACCATCAGGTCGTGGCGATCCGGCCCCGGTGAAGCGCTCGTGGCTGACCTCGACACTGCGACGCCCGGTTCCCTGCAGCGCGACGCCCACCGCCTGGTGCAGCAGTGGCAGGACGAGGTGGTCGAACTGGTGCGCAGCCAGGCGGGCGACAAGCGCGCCTCTGCGCGGGTCATGGCCCTGGGTCTCAACGGCGTCGCCGCTGTCCTGATGGTCGCGGTGTTCGCCTCGACGGGCGGCTTGACCGGTGCCGAGGTGGGGGTTGCCGCCGGCACCTCGGTGATGGCCCAGCGATTGCTCGAGGCGGTGCTCGGCGACCAGGCCGTGCGCACCATGACCCAGCAGGCGCACGCCGCGCTGGTCGCCCGGGTCACTGCCCTGGCCGAGGCGCAGGCGGAGCAGTTCCGCACTCGCCTGGACGCGCTGGACGTGGATCCCGCATGGCTGTCCGGGCTGCGCGACGGCGTGCGTGGCGTCGAGGCTGCCCGGCTCGAGGTGGGACTGTGAAGTCCCCGGATCGCGACGCGGACCCCGCTGCCCTGGTGGCGCGGCTCACGGCTGCGCGCGAGCTCGCCGACGTGGCGGGAGACCGGCTTCCGGCGGCCTTGCGCACCGACCTCGATGGTGCCGTCACGACCGCGTCGCGTCGCCTGGCCGTGGCCGGCGACCACACCGTCGTGGCGCTGGCGGGTCCAACCGGCGTCGGCAAGTCGTCGCTGTTCAACACCCTGCTGGACGCGGACATCGCCCAGACCGGTGTGCGCCGGCCGACGACGTCGCACCCCACCGCTGCAGTCATCAGCACCGACCCCGTGGCCGAACTGATGGCACATCTGCGCCTGGGTGGGTGGCACAACGTCGCGGTGTCGACCCATCCCACGCTGGAGTCGCTGGTGCTGGTCGACCTGCCCGACCATGACTCGGTCGACCGCTCGCACCGGGAGCGGGCCGGCGCGATCGTCGCACTGGCAGACAGGTTGATCTGGGTGGTCGACCCCGACAAGTACGCGGATGCCTCGGTCCACGACGACGTGCTCGCCCCCCTGCGCGACCACACCGGCGTGTTGACGGTGGTGCTGAACCGGACCGATCGGATCAGCGAGGACGACGCGGTCGAGGTGCTGGCAGACCTGCACCGGGTGCTGGCGGGGGCTGGACTCGACGGCGTGGAGGTCCTGGCGACCTCGGCAGTCACCGGCGCCGGGATCGATGACCTGGCCGACCTGTTGGAGCGGTCGATCGCCGACCACCGGGCGGCCCAGCGTCGCATCGCTGCCGACCTGTCCGCCCTGGCGGGCCGCCTGAGACCACACATCCCGCCTGCAGGCGACGAGGCGCGCATCGATGACCTCGTCCCGGCTGCGATGGCAGCCGCAGGCGTGCCGACCGTGCTCGAAGCGGTCGCGGACAGCCACCTGCACCGAGCGCGACGAGCCACCGGGTGGCCGGTGGTGCGCCGCTTCCGGGCCCGCGGGCGCGATCCGCTGGCACGCATCGGCCTGGGCCGGTCCCGGTCGGGCGGTGCGGTCGGGACACGGTCGTCGCGTCCGTTGCCCCACGGGGTTGCCACGGCAACCTTGTCGACGGCGGTTCGAGAGCAGGTCGATCGCACGACGTCGGGATGGCCCGACCAGTGGGCACGACCAGTCGAGCGACGACTCGACGACGTCGTCGACGGCCTGCCGGTGCGCCTCGACCGGATGGTTGCAGCTGCTGACCTGGAGGACGCGCGCACACCCGGCTGGTGGGTGGCCGTCGGGGTCCTGCAGTGGGCGCTGGCCGCCGCCATGGCGACAGGCGCGCTGTGGCTGCTGGCCGCATTCGTCGTCGCCTGGCTCCAACTTCCCGACCTCCCGATGCCGGGGTGGGAGGGAATCCCGTACGCGACCATGATGCTGGTCGGCGGGGCCGTGCTGGGCCTTGTCGTGGGGGGCGTCGCCAACCAGGCTGCCAAGGTGGGTGCCCAACGTGCTGCCCGACGGGTGCGACGACGCCTGGAGTCCCGGGTGCGCGACGTGGTCGACGACACCGTGGCCCAGTCCCTGGCGGCTGCGACCTCCAGGGCGGCGGCCGCTCGCGCACACCTCGAGGTGCTGGAAGGCTGACCACTCCGAGGCCTGCGCCGGCAAGCCCGCGCTGCGCGCGTCCGTTACGGTCCCACCGGGCCCGTGTCCTCGCCCGGGTCCGTCGCCGACATGAAGCGAGCCAGCGCATGAGTCAGAACGTCGTGATCCTCGGGGGCGGACCCGCCGGGTACGAGGCCGCGCTCGTGGCGTCCGAACTCGGTGCTGACGTGACCGTGATCGCCGATGAGGGCCTGGGCGGCAACTCGGTCCTGTGGGACTGCGTGCCGTCCAAGGCGCTCATCGTTGCGGCAGAAGCCATGGGATGGCTGGGGTCGGCCCACGCGATGGGTGTGCGGATCAAGGATCGCACAGACGTGAATCGCACGATCGTTGACTTCCCGGCGGTCAGCAAGCGGGTGCTCGACCTGGGCGCGAACCAATCGGCCGACATCGAGCGCAAGGTCTGCGGGGACTCGGGTGTGAAGTTGGTCAGTGGTCGCGGTCGGGTGTCCGGGTACCACGAGGTCACGGCTGACCTGGCCGACGGATCCAGCCGCACGTTCGACGCCGACTACGTCCTGGTTGCCACCGGCTCGACCGCGCGCGTGCTGCCGTTCTTCGAGCCCGACGGCGAACGGGTGCTGGCCGGCCACATGGTCTACAACCTCGACGAGGTGCCCGAACACCTGATCGTGGTCGGATCGGGTGCGACGGGTGCGGAGTTCGCCCACGCCTTCGTGCGCTTCGGTGCCAAGGTGACGCTGGTGTCCTCGCGCGACCTGATCCTGCCGACCGAGGATCCCGACGCCGCCCAGGTCATCGAAAACGTCTTCGAGCGTCGCGGCATGACGATTCTTCGCAACGCGCGGGCTGCCACGTGCACTCGGACCGACACCGGCGTCGAGGTGGGGCTGGTCGACGGCTCGACCGTGACGGGCAGCCACGTCCTGTTCACGGTCGGCCAGGTCCCGGTCTCGTCGGCCCTGGGACTCGACCTGGCCGGCGTGGCACCCAACGAGTGGGGCGCCATCGACGTCGACGGTGTCGGACGCACGTCATGTCGCTGGATCTACGCGGCCGGTGACGTGACCGGACGGGTGATGCTGGCGTCGGTCGCGGCGATGCAGGGCCGCATCGCGATGTGGCATGCGCTGGGCCAGGCCGTGACCCCGATCAGGTGGGATGCCGTTGCCGCCACGATCTTCACGGATCCCGAGGTCGCCACGGTCGGCCTGTCACGCGAGGAGGCCGAGGCCGCCGGCATGACCGTGGTCACCGCCAGGCTGGACTTCAAGGGCAACCCACGTGCCAAGATGACCCGGGGTACCGATGGCTTCGTCAAGGTCCATGCGATGGTCGGGTCCGGGATGGTCGTCGGCGCGGTCGTCGTGGCGTCGTCCGCGTCCGACCTGGTCCAGCCGCTGGCCGTCGCGGTCCAGAACCGCCTCACAGTGGGGCAACTGGCCCACACCATCTCGGTCTATCCGTCCATGCAGGGCTCGGTCACCGAAGTGTGTCGCGTCCTGATGGGCAAGGTCGGCCGCCCCGCCTGACCCACTGGCTCCGAGGCACATCGCACGGAGCCCACCACGTTCGGAGCACCGCTATGGGAAGCATCGGATCGTGGGGAATCCTGGCCGTCGGACTCGGCCTGATCGCGATGGGCGTGGTGGCTGCGATCGTCGTGGCAGCCGTCTTGGCGCTTCGCTCGCGACGGCCCGGCCCGGCGTCGGCCGGTGAGCGCTCCGGTGACCCGGCGACGTCGGGGGACCAGCCCCGCGATCCGGGCGGGCCCGGCGAACCGCCGCGCCATCACTGACCCTGCCCCGGCACGAGCCCCCGCCACGTCCGTTCTTCCGGGCGACGTTCAGCCGACGTACTCGGCCAACTCGCTCCCGGTGATCGTGGTCGGATCGGCCACCAGGTCGGCGGGCGTGCCCTCGAAGACGACCCGGCCGCCGTCGTTGCCGGCTCCCGGTCCCAGGTCGATGATCCAGTCGCCGTGGGCCATCACGGCCTGGTGGTGTTCGATGACGATGACCGAGTTGCCCTCGTCCACGAGACGGTCCAGCAGTCCCAGGAAGTGCTCGACGTCGGCCAGGTGCAGCCCGGAGGTGGGTTCGTCGAGGACGTAGATGGCCGAGTCCTCGGCCATGTGCACGGCCAACTTGAGACGTTGGCGTTCCCCACCCGACAGTGTGCTGATCGGTTGGCCCAGCGTCAGGTAGCCCAGGCCGACGTCGACGAGACGTTGCAGGATGGTGGCGACCGAGGACAATCCGGCGTCGCCGAAGAACTCCAGGGCATCGTCGATCGACAGTTCGTAGACCTGTGCGATGTCCTTGTCGTGGTAGCGGTGGACCAGGACGTCGTCGGTGAACCGGCGGCCTTCGCACGCCTCGCACATCGACGCGACCTCGGCCATCATGCCCAGGTCGGTGTAGATCATCCCGAGGCCGTTGCACACGGGGCAGCCGCCCTCGGAGTTGGCCGAGAACAGCGATGCCGACACGTCGTTGGCGCGCGCGAATGCTGCCCGGATGGTGTCCAGCATCCCGGTGTAGGTGGCCGCGTTGGACCTGCGTGACCCTCGGATCGCGCCCTGGTCGACGACGATGACGTCGTCACGTTGCGGCATGGAGCCGTGGATCAGCGAGGTCTTGCCGGACCCGGCCACGCCGGTCACGACGCACACGACGCCCAGGGGCACCTGGACGGTGACGTCGTCGAGGTTGTGCAGCGTGGCATTGGCGATGGTCAGGTGCTCGGTCGCAGTGCGGAACGTGTCCTTGACCGAGACCTTCGTGTCGAGGTGGCGGCCGGTGACGGTGTCGGATCCGCGCAACCCGGCGACGTCGCCCTGGTAGGTGATCTCGCCGCCATTCGACCCCGCTCCGGGTCCGAGGTCGACGGCATGGTCGGCGTGGGCGATCACCTCGGGTTTGTGCTCCACGACCAGCACGGTGTTGCCCTTGTCGCGCAAGCCCTCGAGCAACTGGACCATCTGGCGGATGTCGTGGGGATGCAGACCGACGGTCGGTTCGTCGAACACGTAGGTCACGTCCGACAATGCCGATCCCAGGTGGCGCACCATGCGGACACGCTGGGCTTCGCCGCCCGACAACGTGCCGGCCTCGCGGTCCAGGCTCAGGTAGCCCAGGCCGATGTCGACGAGCGCCTGCAACAGGGCTGCCAGGCTGTCGGCCAGCGGTCCCACGGTGTCGGTGTCGACGTCGGCCAACCAGTCACACAGGTCGCTGACCTGCATGGCCGAGCAGTCGGCGATGCCGCGTCCGTGCACCTGCACGGAGCGGGCTGCCTCGCTCAGCCGCGTCCCGTTGCAGTCCGGACAGGGCTGGTCGGTGACGGCACGTTCGAGGAACGCGACGATGTCCTTCTGCTTGGGGGTGCGCTCGCCCAGCCACGTGCGGTTGATCCGCACGGACAGTCCTTCGTAGGTGGTCCCGGAGCCGTCCGCGCGCTTGAGCTTGGTCGCCGGCTTGCTCCACAGGTCGTCCCACTCCTGGTCGGTGTAGTCGGCCACCTTCTTGCCGGGATCGACCAGTCCCAGTTCGCCGGCGTCGCCGGCATTCCACAGCGGCGCCAGGACCGCACCCTCGTCCAACGACTTCGACCGGTCGACGACCTGGTCGGGGTCGAGATCGCGGATCTGCCCGCGGCCTTCGCAGCGAGGACACATCCCGCCGGTTCGTGTGAAGGTCACCACTTCCCGCGTGGCATCCCCCTTCTCGACCGTGATCGCCCCCGTGGCCGAGACGGAGGGCACGTTGGGTGAGAACGCACTGGGTGGGCCGATGTGGGGTTGCCCGATGCGACTGAACAGGATGCGCAGCATCGCGTCGGCGTCGGTGGCGGTGCCCACCGTCGAGCGGGCGTCGGCCGCCATCGGTTCCTGGCCCACGGCGATGGCTGCGGTCAGGCCTTCGAGGAGGTCGACCTCCGGGCGGGCGAGCATCGGCATGAAGGTCTGGATGAACCCCGTGTAGGTCTCGTTGATCAGTCGCCGGGACTCGGCTGCGATCGTGCCGAACACCAGCGAGGACTTGCCCGATCCGGACACCCCCGTGAACACGACCAGTTCGTGTTTCGGGATGTCGATGTCGATGCCGGCAAGGTTGTTCTGCCGGGCACCACGAACCGTGATGTGGTCGATCGTGGCCATGAATCCTCCTGAACTGCAATCCGTTGCCGTCAGCGAAGGGAGCCTACGACGAACGCGCCTGGACATTGTGAGCACAGCGTGGACGTTGTGAGGCGCAGCGTGTCCGCAGGACACGCAGCAACTCCAAGCCGCCCGCCTGTTGTCGATTCCAGAGGGTGGACCCTACGCCGAAACGCGCTGGATGTTGTGAGCGCAGCGTGGATGTTGTGAGCGCAGCGAACAACTCCAACGTGTCCGCAGGACACGCAGCAACTCCAAACGCGTTCGCGTGTTGTGGCGTCCGGAGCGGTGACCCTACGCCGAAACGCGCTGGATGTTGTGAGCGCAGCGAGCAACTCCAATCCGCCCGCCCGCCGTGGTCGACGGAGGTTCGTGCTCACTCCGGGCGGGCCTGTTCAATGCGCAGGAGGTTGCCCGAGGGATCGCGCACGGCGGCGTCGCGCACTCCCCAGAACTGGTCGGCAGGTTCCTGGACCACTTCGGCCCCCCGCGCACTGGCCGCCCGCTCGAAGGTGGCGTCGAGGTCGTCGGTGCGGAAGTTCAGGGTGCCCAGTTCGCCCTTGGCGAGCAGGGCGGCGACGGTCTCGCCATCCTCCTGCGACCGGCCTGCTCGCGGCGGGGACAGCACGATCTGGATCTCGGGTTGACTCTGCGTGGCCATCGTGGTCCACCGGTAGCCGTCGTTCTCGACCTCGTTGACGACGGTGAGTCCCAGGGTGTCGCGATAGAAGGCGACCGCGGCATCGGGGTCTTCGGTGAGGATGTGCACGGTGCTGAGGGAGACGGTCATGGCACGGGCCTTCGGGTCGTGATTGCGGTCGGGCAACGACCGTAGGCATGGTGCACGACCGCGTGCTTCTCCGAAACTGATCGATTGTCGCCGTGCTCGCTGTCGCCGGGGCGGGGGCCGACATGCCTCGTCGATTCCTCAGGTGGGCCTTCGCGGCCGTGTCAGCACCATCACCTGGCACACCGACATCGCCTCCACGCCACCATGGTCACGGGCCCGGTAGGCGCTGGGGCTCTCGCCGACGAGTTCGGTGAAGCGCGCCGAGAACGAACCCAGGCTGGTGTAGCCCACTGCGAAGCAGGCATCCGTGACACTCGTGTCGCTCCACCGCAGGAGTGCCTTGGCCCGCTCGATTCGTCGGGTCATCAGGTAGGCGTACGGCGTTTCGCCGTAGGCCCGTCGGAACTGGCGACTGAAGTGACCCGTCGACATCAGGGCCGTGCGCGCCAGTGCGGCCACGTCCAGTGGCCGGGCGTACTCACGATCCATCTGGTCCCGGGCACGTCGCAGCCGGCGCAGATCCACGAGGTCCATGGCGGGCCCACCCCCGTTCGGCGTCACTCGATGCGGGCGATCACGGCACCGGAGTCGATGCTGTCGCCCGGGCTGTGGGCCAGGCCGCCCACGGTGCCGTCGCGATGGGCGGTGATGTTGTTCTCCATCTTCATGGCCTCGAGGACGGCCACCAGGTCGCCGGTGGACACCGTGTCGCCGTCGGCCACCGCGTACTTGACCAGCGTGCCCTGCATCGGGGCCACGAGGTCTTCCGACGAGGTGCCGCTGCTGGCGCCGGAACCCGAGGAGCCCCGCCTGGGCCTGCCGTTGTCGGCAGCCGCGCCGGCCCCGCTTCCGGCCACCATGGGGACGTCGCCGTGGACTCTGACCTCGATGCGGCGGCCGCCCACCTCGACGGTGACGTCGCGCGGCTCGGGGTCGTCGCTGGCTGCCGACGCCGCCGGGCCGTGGGGCTGCAGCGACGACAGGTCCCACTCGCGCTCGATGGACACGGTCGAGTGCTCACCGGCGGCGAACTGTTCGTTGGTCATGGCGAGCCGACCGAAGCCGGCAGTCGACGGAATCCCCTCGACGACCATCTCGTCGATCGCGCGCACCATGCGGGCGCGGGCGACGTCGCGATCGCTGCCCCACACGATCAGCTTGCCGAACATCGAGTCGTAGGCCTGGGGGATCGCGTACCCCGTCTCGGCGATCGAGTCCAGCCGCACCCAGGGTCCCAGTGGTGGCGTGAACTTCGTGATCAGGCCGGGGGAGGGCACCCACCCGATCGCCGGATCCTCGGCGTTCAGGCGCAGTTCGATGGCGCTGCCGGTCAGGGTGACGTCGTCTTGGGTCATCCCCATGCCGTCCCCGGCGGCAATGCGCAACTGGGCATGGACCAGGTCGACGCCGGTCACGAGCTCTGTGACCGGGTGTTCCACCTGCAGGCGGGTGTTCATCTCGAGGAAGTAGAAGGTCTCGTTGTCGTCGTCGAGCAGGAACTCGCAGGTCCCGGCATTGTGGTAGCCCATCTCGACGGCCACCTCGATCGCGGCGGTGCCCATGGCGTCGCGGACGGCCTCGGAGATGTTGGGGGCGGGGGCCTCCTCGACGACCTTCTGGTGACGGCGCTGCAGCGAGCAGTCGCGTTCGCCGAGGTGGATGACCGTCCCGTCGAGGTCACCCAGCACCTGGATCTCGATGTGGCGTGGGTGTTCGAGGTAGCGCTCCAGGTAGCACTCGCCGCGACCGAACGACGCGGTCGCCTCGCGCTGGGCTGCCTCCAGTGCCTCGGCCATCTCCTCGGCCGAATGGACCACCTTCATGCCGCGGCCGCCACCGCCGAACATGGCCTTGACGGCCACCGGGTAGCCGTGCTCTTCGCCGAATGCGCGGGCCACCTCGGGGTCGTCGGTCGGCTCCTGCGTCCCGGGCACGACCGAGACTCCGGCCGCCTCGGCAACACCGCGCGCCGTCAGCTTGTCGCCCATCGACGCGATGGCGGCTGGCGGCGGTCCCACGAAGACCAGGCCGGCATCGGCGACCGCGGTCGCGAAGTCGGCGTTCTCCGACAGGAAGCCGTACCCAGGATGGATCGCCTCGACGCCTGCCTCCAGCGCCACCTCGATGATCTTGTCGATGTCCAGGTAGGACTGGGCCGCCGGGGTCGGGCCCAACAGGTATGCCTCGTCGGCGGCACGGACGTGCGGGGCGTCACGATCGACCTCCGAGTACACCGCCACGGCGCGCACGCCGAGCTCATGGCAGGCACGGATGACCCGCAGGGCGATCTCGCCACGGTTGGCAATCAGGACGGCATCGAACACGGTGGTCTCCATCGAGGCGTGGCCGCGATCCTAGGGCTTGGCTGATGGCCGTGTCGTGGTGCCACGCAGTTGACCGGGCGCTGAATGGTTGGGTGGTGGCGAGGTATCGTTGCCTGCCCAACTGCGCCACTCCCACACGGTGCAGGTCGGCAGGAGCCAGCCCCATGACCATGTCCCGGATCGCCCGAACCGCAGTCGTGCTCGCCGTGGCGGCGGGGATGTCGGCGTGCTCGTCGGGCTCGGGTGAGCCAGCGCCGCCACCGGACGACGCCGACGCCGTGGTGGTGGGCACCGACTCGTTCCTCTTCGAGCCCGCCGAGGTCCAGGTGCCGGCAGGCGGCGCCGTCGTGGCCCTGCAGTGCGAACCGTCCCTCCCGCACGACTTCGTCGTCGAGGTTGCAGGTGGCGAGCAGACCGTCACCGAGTGCGCCGGCGGCCAGACCGGGAGTGGCGAAGCCGACCTCGAGGCCGGCACCTACGTGTTCTTCTGCTCCATCCCCGGGCACCGTGCCGCCGGCATGGAGGGCACGCTGACCGTCGGATGACGATCGGGCGACAGGTGCGGTAGCGTTGGCCCCCGCACCGATCGTGACGACCCGGGAGACCTTCACCATGCTGCGTGGCCGACGGAGCCTGTTGAGCGCAGCTGCAGTCGTGGCGTTGTCTGGCGCCGCCTGCAGCAATGGCGTGTCCAGTGAACTGGCCGCCGCCGCGGTCGTGGAATGCCCCGAGGGCAGCGACTGCTACGACCCGCCCCGCGCCCCCGGTGACGGCGGCATGATGTCCGTCGATGCCGGCGACTTCTTCTACGACAACTTCTCCGGCGAGGTCGCCGAGGGTGACATCGCCGTGCAGATGGTCAACGTCGCCCCTGCAACGACCCACAACATCGTCTTCGAGGGTGCCAACACGGGCTCGGACGCGCCGATCGAGGCCAACGGTGGCGGTGAGGCCGAGGGGACGGTCAACCTGTTCGTGGGTGAGTACACGTTCTACTGTTCCATCCCCGGACACCGTGCCTCCGGCATGGAGGGCACGCTGACGGTGACGCCCGAACTCACTGACGTCACCGAGGTCGTCACGGCCATCGGCCTGGACGAATAGCGACCTACCGCCGCCATTCGAGGTCGGCGCGTGTCGTGATGCGTCGTCCGTGCACGATCGCCTCGAGACGCGCCGCCCGAACCCAGGGCGATGCCCCCGACGTGCCCGTGTCCTCCTCGGCATCGTCCACGACCACCACGGGTCGCGTCAGCAGCGCCGTCACGGCGGCGACGATCTCTGGTCCGGGGTCGACTCCCACGAACTCCAGGTGCATGCCGTCCACGTGACGGCGCCTTCCTCTAGAGGGGAATGTTGCCATGCTTGCGGGCGGGGCCCGGCTCGCGCTTGGTCGCCGTGAACCGCAGTCCCTTGATCAGTTCGGCGCGGGTTGCCGAAGGTGCGATCACCGCGTCCACGTAGCCGCGCTCGGCCGCGCGCCACGGGTTGGCCAGGTCACGTGCGTACGCCTCCTCGAACTCCTCGTGCAGGGCGTCGGGATCGTCGGCCGCCTCGAGTTCGCGGCGATGGAGGATGTTGACGGCGCCACGTGCCCCCATCACGGCGATCTCGGCCGTCGGCCAGGCCAGGTTGACGTCGGCGCCGAGGTGCTTGGAGCCCATGACGTCGTAGGCACCGCCGTAGGCCTTGCGGGTGATCACCGTCAGCTTGGGCACCGTGGCCTCTGCATAGGCGTAGAGCAGTTTCGCGCCGCGGCGGATGATGCCGCCGTACTCCTGGTCGGTGCCCGGCAGGAACCCGGGCACGTCCACGAAGGTGATCACGGGAAGGTTGAAGGCGTCGCACGTCCGGACGAACCGAGCCGCCTTCTCCGATGACTCGATGTCGAGGACGCCGGCCAGGTACGCCGGCTGGTTGCCGACGATTCCCACGCTGCGACCGTCGATGCGGGCCATGCCGCACACGATGTTCTGGGCATAGGCCTGGTGGACCTCGAAGAAGTCGCCGTCGTCGACCACCAGGCGGACGACCTCGCGCATGTCGTAGGGGACGTTGTTGTTGTCCGGGATGATCGTGTCGAGTTCCGGCACGGCCGCGTCGGGTTCTGCCGCCGGTTCCCAGGCCGGTGGATCATCGAGGTTGTTGGCCGGCAGGAACGACAACAGGTACTTGATGTCGGCGATGCAGGCTTCCTCGTCGTCGGACGCGAAGTGCGCCACGCCCGATGTCGAGGCATGCGACAGCGCGCCGCCGAGGTCCTCCATGGTGACGTCCTCGCCGGTGACCGTCTTGATGACGTTGGGGCCGGTGATGAACATGTGTGACGTGTCGCGCACCATGAAGACGAAGTCGGTGATGGCCGGGGAGTAGACCGCCCCGCCGGCACACGGGCCCATGATCGCCGAGATCTGCGGGACCACGCCCGAGGCGCGCACGTTGCGCAGGAAGATGTCGCCGTAGCCGCCGAGGCTGACGACGCCCTCCTGGATCCGGGCGCCACCAGAGTCGTTGAGGCCGACCACGGGCACGCCCATCGTCACGGCGAGGTCCATCACCTTGACGACCTTCTCGGCGAACACCTCGCCCAGCGAGCCCCCGAAGGTGGTGAAGTCCTGGCTGAACACGCAGATGGGCCGTCCGTCGACGGTGCCGTGGCCGGTGACCACGCCGTCACCGAGAATGCGGCTCTTCTCGAGTCCGAACCCGGTGGCACGGTGCACGGCGAAGGCGTCAGTTTCGACGAACGAGCCCTCGTCCAGCAGCAGGTCGACGCGTTCGCGAGCAGTCAGCTTGCCCTTGTCGTGCTGCTTGGCGACCGCTGCCTCACCGCCACCGGCCGCAACCTCTTCCTGGCGTCGCTCCAGGTCGGCGATCTTGTCTGCAGTCGTCTTCACGGTCTCATCGCACCTTCGTCGACAATGGCGGTCCGTCGGATGGTTGCCCACCACGCGCATGGACGTGGGATTCGAGCGAGGCGAATCCACGACACGCCAGTGGCATCCTAGTCTCCACCGTGGCGGTGACGACTCCGGGGCTCGTGGCCGACGCAGTCATCGATCGTCGTGACAGAGGTGGCATCGTGGACAGCGCGCAACTGCAGGCTCGCCTGGTGGGCATCGACGGGGTCGAGCACGCCGAGGTGGCCGACGTCGTCGCGTCGACGAACGAACGGGTTGCCGAGTTGGTGGCGGGCGGCAGGGGCATCGGGGCCGTGGCCGTGGCCGCGCAACAATCAGCCGGCCGGGGTCGTCGTGGGCGATTCTGGCACGACGTCCCCGGTGGCAACGTGGCGCTGTCGCTGGGTGTGGCGCTGCCCACGGTGTCTGGCGGGGTCGTGCCCCTGGCCACGGCCCTCGCCGTTCGTGACGCGTTCGAGGCAGCCGGGGCGACCACGTCGATCAAGTGGCCCAACGACGTCCGGCTGGTCACGGATGGTCGTCCGCGCAAGGCTGCCGGGATCCTGGTCGAAGGGCATCCCGGCGCTCGCCCTCCGGCGGCAGTGATCGGCGTCGGGATCAACGTCGACTGGCGGGCACGGCATCCGGTCGAGGACAGCGGCAACACCTGGACGTCGCTGGCCGAGGCCGTCGATGCCGACGTCGACCGGGAAGGGCTCGTGCTGGCCGTGGTGGCCGACGTGGTGGCATGGCAGCGTCGGCTGGTGGAGGCGCCGGCGCAGGTGCTCGATGCCTACCGGCGTGCCTGTGCCACCGTCGGTCACGAGGTGGCCGTCGACCTGGGGACCAGGCCCGTGCCCGGCGGGGAGGCAGGCGCAGACCGGCTGGTCGGTACGGCCACGGGCATCGACGAGCGCGGCTGCCTGGTGGTGACGACGGCACGCGGGGACGTCATCGTTGCGGCCGGCGACGTGGTCCACCTGCGCGAGCTCCGATGACGAACCACCACGGCACGTCCCGGACGACCCGCGCCGGCAGCGCTCGGCGTGTCCGTTCGCGGACCGAGGATCCGGGTCTCGTCAGCCTCCCCGGCCCAGCCACTTGCGCAGCTTCGAGCCGGTGGCTTCGGGGCCAGCGTCGGTCGCATCGTCGTCGGCGTCGCTGGGGACTCGCTCGGCATCGGGGTCGTCGGCGGCTGCCACGGCCTCGGCGATCAGCACGGTGGGGTCGTTGATCGCGTGCTTGACGCTTGCCTGCACGACCG
>DATFMD010000504.1:0-4191 GCA_035267125.1 Nitriliruptoraceae bacterium
GAAGCCGTCCGCTTCCACTACGGAGACCGCGACGGCACCGAGAGCCGTCGACTCGTCGAGCCGCACCAGCTGGTCACTGCCGGTCACCGTTGGTACCTCGTCGCCTGGGACTGTCACCGCAACGACTGGCGCACGTTGCGCCTCGACCGGCTTCGCGGCGCGAAACGGGCTGGCCGACCCTTCGCACCGCGCGACATCCCCGAGGGCGACGGCGCCGCCTACCTGGCAGCCTCACTCAGCTCACTCCACCACGAACTGGACGCGCTGGTGGTGGTGCTCGCCCCGTACGAACACGTCGCTGCGACCTCGAGATGGTTCGACCACGCGGCGATCGACACCTCCGACGACTCCTGCACCATTCGAATTCGCGCCGACACGCTCGATTCCCTCGTGCTGGCAATCGTCAGACTGGCCCTCGTCGCCGGTGTTCACGTCCTCGAACCGGACGCGATTGCCACCGAGGTCGAGGCGTTGATCGGTCGGCTCAATCAGGCGTGACGCTCGCGACCGGCTGTCACCCGGCAGCGACGGGCGGGCAACGCGATGTCGGTGCGCAGCGTCCGGCCGAGCTGATGGAGGTCGCGACGGTTGACCAGGCGTTGAAACGCCTCACGGTGGTTGTCGGGTCTTCCGTGACCACCCCTTGCCGCCCACGAAGGGCCTGGCAACACCGCCAAACACGGGGCAACCGATGTGGCGCCGCGGTCGGAGCATTGGGCGGCGGGTTTCGTCTAGTGTTCGGCCGGCGTCGAGGGCAGGAGACGGTGTGATCAGGGATGCGCTGGATTCCATCGTCGCGAACAGCGAGATGATGGGCGCCGTCACCATCCTGTGGCAGGACGGGGACGTCCTGGACGTGTCGTGCGTCGGCTGGCAGGACACGGTCGGTGGGCGTCCCATGCGCCGCGACACGCTGTTTCGCATCGCGTCCATGACCAAGCCGATCACCACGACGGCGGCACTCATGCTGTACGAAGAGGGCCTGTTCGAACTCGATGATCCGGTCACGGCGTGGCTGCCCGAGCTGGCGGACCTGCAGGTGATCGAGGTCACCGGGGGGCTCGTCGGTCGCCCTCGTCCCCGCGAAACGAGACATCACGGTTGCCGATCTGCTCAGCCAGCGTGCGGGGATCACCTACGCCGAGTTCCAGACCGGGCAGTTCGCCAAGGACTACGCGGCGGCCCTGGGCCGACAGATCGACGGTGCGTTCACCCCCGACGAATGGATCGCGCGGTTGGGCGGCCTGGCGCTGGTCGACCAACCGGGCACAAACTTCCACTACGGCCACGCCACCGACCTGCTGGGCTTCCTGGTTGCCCGGATCGAGGACGAGCCGCTGGCAGACATCCTCGACAGGCGGATTCTGCATCCACTTGGCATGGCCGACACCGGCTTTACCGTCCCGACGCAGGCGTCGGCGCGACGTGCAGCCAATCATGGGTTCGACGACCAGGGTCGGCCCACCGTGCTGGACACCGTTCCCAACGGCCACGCGCTGGCGGTGCGCCCGCCCGGTTTGACCTTCGTGTCCGGCGGTCAGGGGTTGTGGTCGACCGTGGACGACTTCCTGACCTTCGCCAGGATGTTCGTCGAGGAGGGCACGGTCGACGGTGTCCGGCTGCTGGGGCCGGACACGCTGTCGCTGATGACGTCCAACCACCTCACCCGGCGCCAGCGGACCACGGCCGAATTGTTGGGCAGGCGCCCCTTCGCCACCGGTCACGGCTACGGGTTCGGAGTCGCCGTCGTCATGGATCCCGAGGCCGCCGATCCCACCATCTGCGGTGGTGGGGTTGGCGCGGTGGGTTGGCCCGGCGCCTACGGGGGCTGGTGGCAGGCAGATCCCAACGACCGCTCCGTGATGGTGCTGTTGACCCACAACATGGTGACGCCGGACCAGTTGCGTGGAGGAATCGGCCTGGGAGGATGGGATGCAGTCACCCAGTTCCAGGCAATCGGGTCAGCCATGCTCGCCAATGCCGGCTGCCAGGAACCGCACTAGGGGCTGCGGACGTAGACGTGGACGGGCTCGACAGGATGGGGCTCCCCGTGACGCTCATCCAGTGCCCCGGACTCGAACAGGGGCATCATGCGTTCCATCGCAACCTGGCCACGGGCCCCCGGCGACTCCCACAGGGTCACCATCGTGGCCTGGCCGTCGCCGTGTTCCCATGACAGGGCGGCGAGGAGGCCGTCCGGTGGGTCGTCCAGGAGCCGACTGGCGGCCATCACCTCGTCGAGGGCGTTGCGATCGGTTGTGACCTTGTCCATGAACATGGCGGCGTCTCCTGGGTCGGCTCGAACGAGGGCGTCGTGACGTCGTCGTCAGTTTCGCGGGGCTCGGAGGGTGAACTGCCCGACGACGGGGCCGTCCTCCCCGTCGAACGACGGCGACACGTCCAGTGAGTTCCCCATGTGTGCCCCAATGTGAACTTGTCCCCGAAACACGCCCGTGCCACGGCGCGAACTCATCCTAGACCGCCCTGGACAGTGGGTCTCCCGTCTCGGCCCGCACCACGACCAGCGCACGTCCCAAGGCGGAGCGCGGACAGGTTGCAGGGGTGTGGTGGCGGTCGGTGGCGGAGTGGGGGCTCGATACCGTCGCGTTGACCGACACGAGGACGAGCACATGGCGGATGCAGGGTCTCCCCATGAGGCGTTGACCCAGGGCACGTCGATCGCGCGCGGCCGATGAACGTCCTCGACGTCGTGCTGGTGGTCCTGGCGTTGTCCGCGCTGCTCGCGGGCTTCCGGCTGGGCCTGCTCGCGCGTGTGGCATCCTGGATCGGCCTGCTGGTGGGACTGGCCGCGTCGAGCCTGGCCGTGCCCGCCGTCCTGGCGCGGGTGGAGACCCCGGGCGCCGGCACGCGGTTGCTGCTTGCGCTGGCCGTGCTGGTCGTCACCGTCTCGGTCGGGTCGACCATCGGTGGGGCCGTCGGCCAACGCCTGCGCGGCGCAGTGGCCGACACCGTCCTGGGCGGGCCTGATCGCCTGGCCGGCGGGCTCGCCGGCCTTGCCGGGTTGGTCGTGCTCACATGGCTGGTGGCGCCCGCTGCCGCGGACGTGCCCGGCGGGGTTGCCCGACAGGTGCGAGAATCCACGGTCGTGGCCACCGTCGCCGACACCCTGCCTCCGCCACCCCCGGTCGTCGACACGCTGGCACAGGCCGTGTCGCAGGTGCCCTTCCCCGACGTGCTGGGCCCGCTGCAACCGGCCCCCGAACTGGGACCACCGCCGTCCCAACTCCCGGTCACGGAGCGCGTGCTCGCCACCGTGACCCACTCGACCGTCAACGTCGAGGGACGCGGCTGTGGCCTCATGCTCGGCGAGGGGTCCGGCTGGGTGGTGGCACCCGGACTGGTCGTCACCAACGCCCACGTGGTCGAGCACCTGCGCGAGGTGTCCGTCCGACGCGACGACGGCGCCACCCGGACAGCATCTGTCGTGGTCCGCGACGACGAACGGGACCTCGCGCTGCTGGCCGTCGACGACCTCGATCGCCCACCACTGGCGCGAGCCACACCTGGTGAGGGAGACGAGGTCGTGGTCGCCGGCCATCCGGGAGGTCAGGACCAGGTCCGGGTCGCGCCCGCTCGCATCGACCGGGTCCAGTCGACGGTCGGCGAGACCACTGACGGTCGCATCGCGCGGCGCGACGTCGTGTTCCTCGCCGCATCGCTCCTGCAGGGCGACTCGGGGGCTCCCGTGGCCGACGCCGAAGGGCGCGTCGTCGCCACCGCCTTCGCGATCGCCCCCGACGTCGACACCACCGCCTATGCCGTCAGCGACAGCGAACTCGACGCCGTCCTGGACGCGCCTCGCGGCGACGTCACCGGCCCCGACTGCAGCAACTGAGGTGTTCGGCACTGTCGCCGCCGTGTGCCAGGTGCGCATCGTGTCGGGCCGGTGTCGGGCCGTGGACGTGCCCGACGCGGTGATCGACAACGAGGACAGGGCCGTCGTCAACGTGGCCTTCGGCGCGCACCCGATCAACGAACTCGGGCACGCACTCGTGTACCTCGAGGACGAGGCGCCTGGACCTCACCCTCCAGGAACAGCGCCGCGTCGTAGAACGCGTGGAGCAGCATGGCCGCCACCAGGGTGCCTGCCAACCGCCGAGTCAGGTAGAACGCGATCCCGCTGACCATCGCCGAGATGACCTGCTGGACCGTCGAGGTCACGTCCTGACC
>DATFMD010000505.1:0-9254 GCA_035267125.1 Nitriliruptoraceae bacterium
GACTCCGCCTCTGGCGAACCCGTCCGACAGTCCAACGGAGCACGCGTATCCGAGCGCCGACTGGTGTGCGCACCGGGACCGAAATACCGTCGCGGACGCGCACACTGACCAGCGGTCTGAGGTCCACCGAGCCAGCGTGCGCACCGGCACCGAAATACCGTCGCTCACGCGCACACTGCCCACCGGTCTGAGGTCCACCGAGCCAGCGTGCGCACTGGCACCGAAATACCGTCGCTCACGCGCACACTGCCCACCGGTTTGAGGTCCACCGAGCCAGCGTGCGCACCGGGACCGAAATACCGTCGCTCACGCGCACACTGACCAGAGGTGGGAGGTTCGTCGAGTTGGTTGGCGCAGAGGCGGGGCCGCGGCGGACCCCGGCGGTGGTCAGTCGTCCAGGCCGAGCTCGCCCATGAGCTCGCGGACGTGCCGTTCGATCTGGTCGCGGACCGGGCGCACGTCGGCGACGCCCTTGCCCGCCGGGTCGTCCAGCTCCCAATCGAGGTAGCGCTTGTCCGGGAAGTACGGACAGGTGTCGCCGCATCCCATGGTGACGACGACGTCGGCTGCCCCGAGCGTCTCGTCGGTCCACGGCCTGGGCTGCGCACCCGAGATGTCGATGCCGACCTCGGCCATCGCGGCCACGGCCGACGGATTGACGCGGTCGCCGGGGTTCGATCCACCCGACATCACCAGCACCCGGTCCCCAGCGAGGTGCTGCAGCCACCCCATGGCCATCTGTGATCTGCCGGCGTTGTGGACGCACAGGAACAGCACGCCCGGTCGGGCCTCGTCAGCAGCACGGTCGGTGGTCGAAGTCATCAGAGGTGCTCCTGGTCGGAGGAGGAATCGGTGGAACGATCGGTCGCGGAGGGCACGGTCGCGGAGGGCACGGTCGCCGAGGGCACGGTCGCCGAGGGCACGGTCGCAGAGGTCGCCGGGGTTGCCGCACTCCCCTCGGTCGCCGGGGTCGCCCCATTCCCCACGACCGCCGTGGTCGCCGCGGGGATCGCGACCGGGAGCAGCCATGTTGCCACGATCACTGCGGCGACTGCACCGGCGAACTGGGCGATCACGAATCCGGGGACGGATGCCGGCGCGATGGCCGTCCACGTGTCGGTCAACATCCGACTGATGGAGACCGCAGGATTGGCGAATGCCATGGATGGCGTGAAGAAGATGGCGGCGCCGATCCACGCGCCGACGGCGGCAGGCACCAACCGGGTGCGTTCCGTGTGCACCAGCAGCAGGATCACCAGCACCAGGCCGGCGGTGGCGAACACCTCCGAAGCCCACAGTGCCGGCCCGGCCCGGACGGTCGAGCCGATCGCGACGGCCGGTTGGGAGAACAGCAGGTTGGCGATGACCACCCCCGCGCAGGCGCCGGCCACCTGGGCAGCCACGTAGCGCCATGCCCGTCGGGTGTCGATCCCGCCCGCCATGCGGATCGCCAGTGTGACCGCCGGGTTGAAGTGGGCTCCCGACATCGGGAGGAGGACGACGATCAACCCGGCCAGGACGAGGCCGACGACCATGGCATGTTGGAACAGTTGTGTGGAGGCCGCACCGTCGACGGACGTGGCGATGCCCGACCCCACGATCGCGACCAGCAACGTCATCGTCCCGATGAACTCGGTCGCCTCACGACGCACAGCATGCCTGGGCGACCTGGCCAGCGTCCGCCGCAGCGGCAGTGACCGGAAGTGGAGCCACCGTCGTCGACCCCACCGGCAGCATTGCCCCAGCCACCGTCCCCGACGGTGCCACCTGCTCACGGTCGACGTCGTCGGCCACGTCCACGCAGCAGGAGGTGCCGGCGACCGCATCGTCGGACGACTCCTCGACAACGGCGTCGGACGAGTCCTCGACGTCGGCGGTCTTGACGTACCACTCCCAGCGGGTGGCATCCGGACCGGTCACCCAGGTCTCCACCTTGTCGGCGTGGCAGCACTGGGTCTCGACGACGCTCGTGGCATCCAGTCCCGCAGCCACGAGTCGTTCATGGGCGATCGCGACTTCGTCGGCGGTCTCCACCTCGACACCGAGGTGGTTGATCGTGCCATCCTCGGGACCCTCGAACAGCACCAACTTGAGGGGAGGTTGCGCGATGGCGAAGTTGGCGTAGCCGGGCTTGCGCTTTGCCGCCTCCACGCCGAACAGATCCTCGTAGAAGGACACCGCAGCATCGAGGTCGGACACGTTCAGGGCGAGTTGGAGCCGCATTGTCGGGCCTCCATATCGATGGTTGTCGAATCGTGGTCCGCACCCTACCCTGACAAATCGATGACTGTCAATATGACACCACGACCTGTCCCACGTCGACCCCAGGATGGCCACCGATGACCACGGTCCCACAGGTTGCACCCGGCGACGACAGCGCCACCGCGATCGCGTGCTGCCAACCGCTGCAGGCCGAGCGGGCGCTGGATGCCGACGATGCCGCCACCCTCGCTGCGGCCTTCAAGGCGCTGTCGGATCCCGTGCGGCTGCAGTTGGTCTCGTTGGTGGCGTCCGCCGCTGCCGGCGAGGCCTGCGCGTGCGATCTCCCCCAGGCCGTCGACCGTTCCCAGTCCACTGTCAGCCACCACCTGTCGATCCTGGTGGAAGCGGGAATCCTGCATCGCGAGCAGCGTGGCCGGTGGGCCTGGTTCACCCTCGACGCCGACATGCTCGGCCAGTTGTCGGCAGCACTGGTCACCACGCCGTAGCACCGCAGTGGGTGCCGCTGCGAGCATGCCCGCCGGCACTCGGGACGTTCGCGCATCGACAGCCATGGGGCGCCACCTCGGAGGGGCCAACAGGATTCAGGCCAGACGCGCAGGTTCCCACCCGCGGACCGAGTTGAGCCGCCCGAGCGCATCGGCACGGCGCAGGTCGGCAACCGTGACGACCTGTTCGACCGCGTCCCCGGCAGCCAGTCGGGCCTCCCGCTCAGTACCTGCCAGGAGCCCCGAGGACAGCGGGGGTGTGACCCACCGACCGTCGAGGTGCACGACGAGATTGCCGATCGTGGTCTCGGTGACCTCGCCACGATCGTTGACCAGGATGACGTCGTCGGCGCCCGGATGGCGTGCGGTCGCCTGCTCGTAGACATGCCGCACGGTGGTCTTGTGGTGCAGCCACGGGTCGTCGGGGTCGACGCCGACCGAGTCGACGGCCAGCGTGAGCCCCGCCGCGGACCCGCCCGAGCCTGCCCGAACGGGGGGCGGGCCCGGGCCACGATGGCCGCCGGCCACGGTGAGGGGCGTTGCGGTCACCTCGCAGCAGCCGGATCGGTCCACGAGCAGCCGCAGTCGCAGCGGCGAGGGGTCGTCCGCAGGAACGGCACGCACGGCTCGGTCGATGGCGGCAGCCACCTCCTCCACGTCCAGGTCGATGTCGAACCAGGTCGCCGAGCGGGCCAGGCGGGCCAGGTGCGCGTCGCGTTGCCGCACCCCCTCCCCCGGATCCCACCGCATCGTCTCCAGCAGGTGCATCGCCCCCGAGCGACGCTGCAGCACCTGCGCCTTCAGCACGGCCTCGGCATGCTCCTCGTCCGGGCGCGAGTCGATCGTGATGCCCCCGCCCGTGCCGTAGTGGGCGATCCCCGTCCGGCGATCGATGGTGACCGTGCGGATCCCCACGTTGAACGTCCACTGAGGACCTGTCGGTGCGGGTCCACCGAAGCCGATCGCCCCGCAGTACACCCCACGCGGTGACGCCTCGAGATCGGCGATGATGCGACTGGTCGACACCTTCGGGGCACCAGTGATGGAGGCCGACGGGAACAGGGCACCGAACACGTCGACCAGGGTGGTGTCCGGGCGTGGGCGCGCCGTGACGGTCGAGGTCAGCTGCCACAACGTGTCGTACTTCTCGAGGGTGAACAGGGCCGGCACGTCCACTCCGCCGACCTGTGCGATGCGGGCCAGGTCGTTGCGCACCATGTCGACGATCATGACGTTCTCGGCCCGGTTCTTCGACGACTCCTCCAGCCACCGACGCTGCCGGTCGTCGCGCTCGAGGGTCGGGCCCCGCGGTGCTGTCCCCTTCATCGGGCGGCACGTGACGACGCCGTCGGTCCAGTCGAAGAACAACTCGGGCGAGGCCGATGCCACCACCCAGTCGCCGGTGTCGACGAACGCGCCGTAGCCACCCGACTGGGACGCCACGAGTTGCCGGTACAGGTCGGCGGGACGACCGTCCAGGGCAGCGGACAACGGGAAGGTGAGGTTGACCTGGTAGGTCTCGCCGGCAGCGATGTGGGTGCGAATGGCGGCAACCGCGGCAGCATGCTCGCGCGACGACGTCCCGGCTCTCCAATCAGCGAGGTGGACAGGCACGGTCGGCCGTGCATCGACCGGCACGTCGACGGGACCGCGTCCGTCTGCCACCGCGAACCAGGCCAGGGGCAGATCCTCGAAGGCGGAACCACCGGACGGCACCACGGCCAGGGCCGGGTCGAACGCGGGGGCCGCCTCGTAGCCCACCCATCCCCCGACCCACGCACCGTCGGCCACCGCCGACGCGGCTGCCGACAGCACGTCGGGGACCTCCTCGAGATCACGGGCGACGAGCACGCGCCGAATTCCCTCCAGGGCGAATCCATGTCGTCGGCCCGGGCGCGCATCATCGAATCGCACCTGCACCGCAGCCCTCGCTCATCGTCGTGGAGTCAGCCTACGAGACCGTCCACCGGCCACCGGGCGTGGTGCACCGTGCGCAGACCGGCCCCGGTCAGCCGTGTGAGCGGCGATGCACCGCCCGGCCACGTGAAGGACCACGGCCAGTGCATTCGCCTCGTCGGCCAGGGCGTCGTAGGCTCCGCAACGCACCGCATCCCTTCCAAGGACTTCACCGTGGCCACCATCTTCTACGACGACGACGCCGACCTCTCCCTGATCCAGGGCAAGAAGGTGGCCGTGCTGGGCTACGGCTCGCAGGGCCACGCCCACGCCCTCAACCTCCGCGACTCCGGCGTCGACGTGCGCGTCGGCCTGCGTCCCGGGTCGGGTTCGCGCGAGCGTGCCCAGGAGGAGGGTCTGGTCGTCAAGGACACCAACGAGGCTGCCGCAGAGGCAGACGTCATCGTCATCCTGCTGCCCGACACCCACCAGAAGGCCGCCTGGGAGAACGGGCTGGCCGACTCCGTCGAGCCCGGCAACACCCTGGTCTTCGGTCACGGGTTCAACATCCACTACGGGTTCGTCGAACCCACCGACGACGTCGACGTGATGCTGGTGGCGCCCAAGTCGCCCGGCCACATCGTGCGGCGCCTCTACGAACAGGGCCAGGGCACACCCGGCCTGCTGGCCGTGCACCAGGACGCCACGGGGTCGGCATGGGACCTCGGCAAGTCGTATGCCGCCGCACTGGGGCTGACCCGAACGGGCGTGCTCGAGACCACGTTCGAGGAGGAGACCGAGACGGACCTGTTCGGCGAACAGGCCGTGCTGTGTGGCGGTGTGTCGCACCTGGTCCGCGACGGGTTCGACACGCTGGTCGAGGCCGGCTACCAGCCCGAGGCCGCCTACTTCGAGTGCCTCCACGAACTCAAGCTGATCGTCGACATGATGTACGAGGGCGGCATCTCGTGGATGCGCCACTCGGTGTCGACCACGGCCGAGTGGGGCGACTACGTGTCGGGCCCCCGCGTGGTCAACGACGAGTCGCGTGCCCAGATGCGCGAGATCCTGGCCGAGATCCAGGACGGAACGTTCGCGAATGCCTTCATGGCGGAATGGGAGGCAGGAGCCGGGCAGTTCGCCGACTACCGCAACGCCGGGCGCAGCCACCAGATCGAGGAGGTCGGCAAGTCCGTGCGCAGCATGATGCCGTGGCTCGACGTGCCCACCGAGGCACTCGAGGAACTCGACAGCTGAACACGCCACCACCGGTCGGGCACCCATCCGACGTCGACACGCTGGCGCTGGAGCGCCTCGCCGTCGGCGCGTGGGTGCCCGAGGTCATGGAGGAGGCGGATGGCTGGCTGCTGCGGGCCAGCCCCGCCGTTGCCGCGGACGGCACCAGGACGGGTTTCACCGGACGCGGCAACAGCGCCCTCGTGCTGACCGCACCGGACGGCCTCGACGACCTGGTGTCTCGTTTGGACGCGGTCCGGGCGTGGTACGCCGACCACGGGCTGGCGCCACGGCTGGCCGTTCCGCTCCCCCACTTCGCGCGCCTGGCGGATCACCTGGTCGCCAGTGGATGGCAGTTCGCCCACGGCGGCCGTGTGCTGGTCACGACCCTGGACGCCGTCGCCCACGGCGAGCAGACGCACAGCGTCGCCATCGCCGCTGCGCCGGACCCGGCGTGGTGCGACCAGTACCACTACCGGGGCGGCTCGCTGCCGGACGTCGGGCGACGGATGCTGACCAGGGGCGACCAGGTCGGGTTTGCCTCGATCCGCGCCGACGGCGAGGTGGTGGCCATCGGTCGAGGATCGATCACCGCCGGATGGCTGGGGGTCAACGCGGTGGAGGTGGCCGCGAGCCACCGGCGGCAGGGCATGGCAGGTGCCGTGCTGGCAGCGCTGGCGTCGTGGGCGCAGGATCGCGGTGCCGCCAACGTCTTCCTGCAGGTGGACCTGGCCAACAGGGTCGCCCACGCCATGTACCTCGACGCGGGATTCCGCCAGCACCACACCTATCGGTACATGACGCCGGTCGGTACCTGACACCGGCCGCCTGGCGGGCACCCAGGATCGTGCGCGCTGCGGTCCGCAGGGCCTGCGAGCCGGAACTGTCGGGGCCGTGTCGGGTCACCGACGGGGCGATGACGTGGCGCGCGAACGCAATCCTGCGGACACTGGCCACGCGACAACCGCTGCCGACACCCGCTGCCGACAACCACAGGACGACCACCATGGACATCGACCCACGCCTGGTCACCGAACACCGCTCGAGGCGCGGTTGGTCCCAGGAGGAACTGGCCGACGAAGCCAGCCTCGACGTGCGGACCATCCAGCGCGCCGAGGCGAGCGGCCGCGTCTCGCTCCGCTCTGCCCGGGCTGTGGCCCACGCGCTCGGCCTGGAGGTACCGGACCTCGAGACGTCCGACCACGCCCTGTCGCCGTGCCCGGAGTGCCGGTCCGAGGCGATCCATCGCCATGCAGGCACGGTGGACAGCAGCTCCATCGGCGGCCAACTCCTTCCGGATCTGGCCCCCGGGAGATTGTCAAGCGCGAGGATGGAGGTCGTTGCCTGTGCGGACTGCGGCCACGTCCGCTTCCTCCTCGACGAGGCGGCCCGCGAGAAGATGCGTGCGGCTGCCACCTGGCCGCCCGCCTGACGCGAACGGTCGACCGCAGGAGTGGAAGGGCGTGGCGCCTGGCGCGGTCGGCACACTCCGGTCCATCAGGAACGGGTGCCTGGCGTGCGCCGCGCTGTGGGTTGGGCACAGAACGCGGCGACGAGGTCGAGCAACCTCCGGTCGTCGACGACGCCTCCTGAGCACGATCCTCGTGCCCGACGACCGTGCCGAGACTGGCAACGAACTCCCCACCACGGCTGAGGGAGCCTGACGAAGGCGTGGGAACTGCGTGCTGCGGCTTCGTCGAGGAGGACGCGGCGGGAATCGTGGCGGGGCCCCTCCCCCCGGGACGCAGGGTCGCCCCCGGTGGCTAGCGGGTCTGGTTCCGGGCAAGCCAGTCAAGGATCAGTCGATTGGTCTCCTCGGGCTTCTCCTGTTGGATCCAGTGGCCGCAGTCAAGGCTCACCTCTTCCACGTCGGGCACGAGATCCGAGAGGTTGTCGCTGCGTGCGACCAGGTCCCGGTCGCCGTAGATCATGAGTGCGGGTTGTCGGATGACCGGGTCGACGGCCGCCAGCAGGTGCCAGTTGCGATCGAGGTTCCGGTACCAGTTGATGGCGCTGGTGAAGCCGGTCTTCTGGAAGGCCGACACGAACACTGCCAGTTCGTCCTCGGTCATCAGGGGGTCACCCGACGGTGCGTCGGTGTGGGCGAGGTTGATCATCGCCATGCCCGGAGGCGGTGGTTCGAGCGGCTGGTTCTTGCGGAACATGCTGCGAAGGAACTGGGCAGTGTTGTCGTCGAGGACGGCATCGGCGACACGTGGCTGGCGATTGAAGTGGACGAAGTAGAAATCGCCACCGAACAGCTCCTCCATGACCTCGATCCACGGTCGGTCTCCGCGCTCCTGGTAGGGCAGGCTCAGGTTGATCAGCCGATCGACCCGGTCCGGATGCAGGAGGGCCAGCCCCCAGACGACGTTCGCACCCCAGTCGTGACCGACGAACGTTGCGCTGTCGTACCCGTAGTGGTCCAGAACTGCGACCAGATCACCGGACAAGTGCTCGATGTCGTAGTCGGTGACGTTCGGCGGACACGACGAGTTGCCGTAGCCCCGCTGGTTCACGGCGATCACGTGGTGGCCCGCTGCGGCCAGGGCAGCCATCTGGTGGCGCCACGAGAAGGCGTGCTCGGGGAAGCCATGGCAGAGCACGACGGGGTTTCCCGTGTGCTGGGCGCCGGCCTCGAACACCTCGAGCTCCGCACCATTGGCGGAAATCATCGTCGGCTGGGGGAACCCGGTTGGTGTCGACATCGCGTGTCCTCTGGATCTGTTGGGTGTGCGTGGTGACATGCTCGATCGTAGATTTCAATCAGGACAGTGAAGGTCCGCTTTGTTCGATAGCCTCCGAATCATGCAGAGAAATCCGACCGGACGAGCCCTCCAACTCCTGACACTGCTCCAGACGCACCGGCAGTGGGGTGCGGAGGCACTTGCCCGACGTCTGGAGGTCACGGAGCGGACAGTTCGCCGGGACATCGACCGACTGCGCGACCTGGGCTACCCCATCGACGCCACACGGGGCCGACATGGCGGATACCGACTCACGGCGGGGGCGCGCCTCCCACCACTGGTGTTCAACGACGACGAAGCCGTTGCCGTCGCCGTGGGGCTCCGCGCCGCCGCGGGAGCAGCCATCAGCGGCATGGAGGACACGTCCGTGCAGGCACTCGCCAAGGTCGAACAGGTGCTCCCCCACCGGCTCCGGCGTCGCGTGTCGGCACTCAACGCCAGCGTCATGGCGCTGCGTCGGGCGCCCCCCGACGACGAAATCGTCGACCCCGACGCACTGAGCGTGCTGGCCTCGGCGTGTCGAGACCACGAAGCCGTCCGCTTCCACTACGGAGACCGCGACGGCACCGAGAGCCGTCGACTCGTCGAGCCGCACCAGCTGGTCACTGCCGGTCACCGTTGGTACCTCGTCGCCTGGGACTGTCACCGCAACGACTGGCGCACGTTC
>DATFMD010000506.1:0-2358 GCA_035267125.1 Nitriliruptoraceae bacterium
TGCTGGCGCGGGTGCTTGACGACGTGCTGCGCATGTGGCACCCGCTGATCCCGTTCGTGACCGAGGAGTTGTGGCGGCACCTGACCGGGGCGCCGGGCGGCACGGCATCGCTGATGGCCCAGGACTGGCCGACCGCGGTGGCCACGCCCGACGCCGACGACGAGGCCGACTTCGCCGTGATCATGGACCTGGTCACCGAGGTGCGCCGGTTCCGGTCGCTCAACGACGTGCCGCCGTCGCGTCGGTTCCCGCTGGTGGTGGCCAGCCGCCGTGGCGAGCTGTTGACGGCACAGGCCGAACTGGTGATGGCACTGGCCGGGCTGGACGAACTCGAGGTGGTCGCGGAGGTCGCCGACCGCCCCGGCACCTCCACCATCGTGTTCGCCGAGGGCGAGGCGCAGGTCGAGTTGGCAGGGTTGATCGACGTCGAGGCCGAACTGGCCCGGCTGGACCGGGAACTCGACAAGGCACGATCGTCGATGGCGCGCAGCCGTGGCAAGTTGGGCAACGACAATTTCGTGGACCGGGCACCGGCCGACGTCGTGGCCGCCGAACGTGACCGCCTGGACGAAACCGAGCGTTCCATCGAGGAACTGGAGCGCCAGGTCGCGGCCCTCTCAGCGCTGGCGACATGACCGACCCGTTGGCACCCATCACGGCAGGACGGGGCCGCGGACTGTCCTTCACGCTGGGTGGCATCCCGGTCACGATCAACCTCAGCATCCTGCTGGTGCTGGCCTTCCTGGGGTTCCAACTCGGCAACCTGGCCCTGATCGCGGTCTTCGTCGTCGTCGGCACGGCCTCGGTGCTCGTGCACGAACTGGGTCACGCGGTGGCGGCCAGGCTTGCGGGTTTCAGTCCGCAGGTCGAGCTCGCCGGCATGGGTGGCCTGACCAGCTATCGCGGCGAGACTTCACGACTGGTGGGCCTGGCCATCACGGCGGCCGGTCCGATCGTGCAGATCGTTGCCGGCGTGGTCGGCATGGCGTTCACGAACGGCTTCGGGCTGGTGTACACCGGCAACCTCGTCGAGTTCGCGCTCAGTGCCTGGGTCGTCATCTCGATCGTGTGGGGCGTGCTCAACCTGGTGCCGGTCCTGCCCCTGGACGGTGGCCAGATCCTGCGCGGCCTGGTCCCGGGCCCGGCGCGGACCCGCGACCTCGTGGCGCACGGCGTCTCGGCGGCCGTCGCGGTGGTTGGCCTGTTGTGGGCTCTGGTGTCGTCGGACACCTGGATCGCCCTCCTTGCGGGCTTCTTCGCCTACTCCAACGTCATGTCGCTGGTGTCCCTGCGCTCGGACCACGCCACGCCCACGACCGAGGGAGCCGAAGCTGGATCCGATGCGCCGACGGCCGTCACGCTGCTGGCCGAGGCACGTCGCAGACTCGAGGGTGGAGACGCCAGCGGGTGGCAACTGGTGCGCGCGGCCACGTTCGCACCGGGACCGATGTCGGTTCGGTCGGTCGCCGCCACGATGGTCGTGACTGCGCTGCTGCGCTCGGGCGAGTACCGCCAGGCCTACCAGGCAGTGGCTGATCCCCGCCCCGGGATCCCCATCGACGAGGTCGTGACGGCCCGTGCCCTGGCCAACCACCCGAACGAGGTCGGCGTGCGCCGCGCCGTCCTGTCGTGGGCGCACGAACGCAACGACGCCCGGGCCCGCGGCATCGCCGCCCTGTTGCTGGCACTGGACGGCGACATCGCCAATGCCGATCGATGGCTGGCCGTCGGACCGGTGTCCCCGGCCATCACCGAGGCCGTCGACGCCCAACGACCCCTGGCGCATCCGCCCGGCTGATCGCGCGCGACCGCCGGCCGTCCGACCACGACCCAAGGAATGCACGTGGATCCCCGCAACGTCGACTTCGACCACGCCCGGGCCGGGCTGTACGCGCGCGGCCAGGGACGCATGGTCCCCGACCTCGACCGCATCACTGCCCTGGTGGACCTGTTGGGTGAACCACAGGCCACCTACCCGACGATCCATGTCACGGGGACGAACGGCAAGACGTCCACCACGCGCATGACGGCAGGGCTGTTGTCGGAACTCGGCCTGACCACGGGGACGTTCACCTCGCCGCACCTGCAGACCGTGCGCGAACGCTTCCAGGTCGGACTGCAACCCATCAGCGAGGACGACTTCGCCCGGACCTGGTGTGCCGTCGAGGCCGTGGCGGGCCTGGTCGACGCCGACGCCGAACCAGACGGCGACCTCGTCACCTTCTTCGAGGTGACCGCCGCCATCGCGCTGTGGCGGTTCGCGGACCTGCCCGTCGACGTGGCCGTCGTCGACGTGGGCATGGGCGGCCGCTGGGACGCCACCAACGTCGTGGACGGTGACGTGGCCGTCCTCACCCC
>DATFMD010000507.1:0-24784 GCA_035267125.1 Nitriliruptoraceae bacterium
CTGGCTCCCAACGCCCTGGCTCCCAACGCCCGATCACGACCACGCCGCGTCGACCAAGACCACTGACGCATCAGCACTCGACCCCACCACCGACTTCCGACCTCTGAGCGCGCACCCTCGACCCCACAGGCCGCACCCAACCAACCCTGCGGAAAGGAACCACGATGCCGAAGTTCGTGTACGTCTACCACGCCCCTGCCCCACCTCCCGATGCCCCGCAGCCATCGCCGGAGCAGATGGCCGAAGTCATGGAAGCATGGAACCAGTGGGCCGGTGGGCTGGGCGACCGCCTGCTCGATTTCGGCACGCCGCTTGCCGAAGGCGTTCGCGTGACTGCCGATGGCACCTCCGCCTCGGATCGCGACGTCACCGGCTACAGCATCATCGAGGCCGACGACCTCGATGCCGCGGTGGCCCTGGCGGCGGACCACCCCCACCTGCAGATGCCGGGCGGATGCGAGATCGAGGTCCACGAGGCCCAGGCCGTCCCCGGCATGTGACGATCCACGGGCAGCGGCGCGTCGAACCAGCTCGCCGTTGCCCAGGTGTCACCGAGCCGTTGTCCCGGAGTCACCGAGTCGTTGTCCCGGTGTCACCGAGCCGTCGTCCCGGAGTCACCGAGTCGTTGTCCCGGTCACCGAGTCGAGGGGCGCGTGGCCGAGTCAGCCGCGCTCCGCCTCGTCTTCGCGGGCGACGGCGCCGGGAAGGTTGTAGACGGGGGTGTTGATCAACCTGGCGTCGCGGGTGCCCGCAGGTGGCGCATCGATGATGAGCCTGGAGGCGCGGTCCCAGGTCAACCAGTTGTGGGCCCACGAGATCGCCACGGAGAGGCGGTTGCGGAACCCGACCAGCGTGACGAGGTGCAGCCCCAGCCACATGACCCAGCCAAGGAACCCCGACACCTTGAGACCGCCGGGCAACTCCGCCACGGCGTGGCTGTGGCCGATCGTGGCCATCGATCCCTTGTCGCGATAGGAGAATGGGCCCGGTCCCGGCCCGCCACCCAGGTCGGCTGCGATCACCTTGCTCACGTGCCTGGCCTGCTGCTGGGCGACCGGGGCGACCTGCGGCAGCAGTTCTTCGTCCGTGGGCGCGCCGGCCATGTCGCCGATGACGAACACGGCCGGGTCGTCGGGGAGTCGCAGTTCCGACGTGACCCGGACTCGCCCGGCACGCATCAGGTCGCTGTCCAGCATCTGGGCGAGTGCGGTTGGCTTGACTCCGGCCACCCACACGAGCGTGGCGGTGTCGATGCGGCTGCCGTCATCGAGTTGCACGTGGTCTTCGTGCGCCTCGGTCAACGCCACGCCCAACCGAACGTCGACGCCGGCCCGGACCAGGGTCTCTTCGGCCTTGCGGCCCAGGGACTCGTCCAGCGCCGGCAGGAGTCGGTCGCCCATTTCCAGCAGCACCACCTTGGCGTTGGCCTGCACGTCGAGCGTGGGATGGTCACGCGCCAGCACCTTGAAGGCCAGTTCTGCGATGGCGCCGGCCATCTCCACGCCGGTGGGGCCACCGCCGGCAACGACGAAGGTGAGCGTGCCGTCACGCACGCGGTCGGGGTCGGCCGCGGCATGCTCGAACTGCCGGATCAGGTGGTCGCGCATGTGGGTGGCCTGCTGCAGCGACTTGAGCCGCCACCCGTACTCGAACACGCCGGGCAGGCCGAAGTCGTTCGTGACGGCGCCGCCGGCGACGACCAGGCGGTCGTAGGCCAGTTGACGACCATCTGCCAGCACGACGTGGCGGTCGTCGCGATCGAAGCCGATCACCTCACCCATGACGTAGCGAACGGTGTTGCGTCGGCGGCTCACCCAGCGGCCGAATCCCGTGATCGGGGCCCCGTACATCGGACGGAGGCTCTGGCCGACGTCCTGCGGGTCCAGCCCAGCCGTGGCCACCTGGTACAGCAGTGGCTGGAACGTGTGGTGGTTGCGCTTGTCGACGAGCGTGACGAACACCTCCCGGTCGCTCTCGAGGCGCTGCAGGCTCTGTACGGCCCGGAGGCCACCGAAGCCGCCTCCGATGACCACCACCTGGACGGGCCCGGCGCCGATGTCGTCGTGTCGGTCCTGCGGCATGATCGACTCCTGTCGTGGTACCCCGTCGTGCGTGTCGTGCCGGGCACGCAACCCGGCAGCGATCTCGTCGGCGCTGGCAATCGGGTGCGTGTCTCCCAGTGTTCCACGATGCCGCCATTCGAGCAGGGTCGACACGGTCCGAGGAGTGGATCGGGGAAACTTCTGGACAGGATCCAGAAGTTGGCCTATGGTGAGCGTCATGGCAGAACCCACCACCACAGATTCGGTCGTCGACCGTGCCCGGCAGTTGCGCGGGCACGGTCTGCACGTGACGGCCCAACGGTTGGCGGTGCTCGAATCGGTTTCGGCAGGCTCGCACGCGACCGCCGACGAGATCCTCGGCGACGTGCGTGACCGCATCGGGACGGTCTCCCGCCAGGCCGTCTACGACGCGCTCGGCGTCCTGACCGACACCGGGCTGATCCGGCGGTTCCAGCCGGCCAGGTCGCCCGCTCGCTACGAGGACCGGACCGACGACAACCACCATCACCTCGTGTGTCGCACCTGCGGCGTGGTCGTCGACGTCGACTGCGCTGTCGGCACGCGTCCCTGCCTGCAGGCCAGCCAGGACCACGGCTTCGTCATCGACGAGGCGGAGGTCACGCACTGGGGCACCTGCCCCGGCTGCCAGGAAGCGTCCGCACCCGAACCGGCCACGGCCTGATCGTCGCCGGGTCCACTCGATCCACTCGCACAACCCACTCCACATCAGACGTACCCGCACCCATCGAAGAAACTCGACAACCCTCGACGCACCCGACAACCCTCGACGAACCAGCAACCAAGGAGCACTGCATGTCCAGCACCGACATGACCGACAACGACATGACCGATGTCGACCACAACAAGGTCCAGGCCGACGCGCCGACGCACGAGGAGGACCAGGGGTCGTCCGGGTGCCCCGTGCCCCACGGCGCCATGACCGCGACCGGCACGTCGGTCACCGAATGGTGGCCAGAGTCGCTCAACCTCGACATCCTGCACCAGCACGACACCAAGACCAACCCGCTGGGCGAAGACTTCGACTATCGCGAGGAGGTCAAGGAGCTGGACTTCGAGGCACTCAAGCAGGACGTTCGTGACCTGATGACCGAGAGCCAGGACTGGTGGCCGGCCGACTGGGGGCACTACGGCGGCCTGTTCATCCGCATGTCCTGGCACGCCGCGGGGACCTACCGTGTTGCCGATGGACGCGGTGGTGGCGGCACCGGCAACCAGCGCTTCGCACCGCTGAACTCGTGGCCCGACAACGTCAACCTCGACAAGGCCCGTCGCCTGCTGTGGCCGGTCAAGAAGAAGTACGGCAACAAGATCAGCTGGTCCGACCTGCTGATCCTGGCCGGCACGATGGCCTACGAGACCATGGGCCTGCCCGCCTACGGTTTCGGCTTCGGCCGTCCCGACATCTGGGCGCCCGAGAAGGACACCTACTGGGGTTCGGAGCGCGAGTGGTTGGCGGCCGAACGCTACGAGGAGACCGAGGACCGCGAGTCGCTCGAAAACCCGTTGGCCGCCGTCGTCATGGGCCTGATCTACGTCAACCCGGAAGGCCCGGGCGGCGAGTCCGACCCGCTCAAGAGCGCCCGTGACCTGCGTGTCACGTTCAGCCGCATGGCCATGAGCGACGAGGAGACCGTCGCCCTGACCATCGGTGGCCACACCGTGGGAAAGATGCACGGCAACGGGGATGCCGACCTGCTGGGTCCCGACCCCGAGGCCGCGCCCGTCGAGGACGAGGGCATGGGGTGGATGAACAAGACCACGCGTGGCGTCGGTCGCGACTCGGTCACCAGCGGTCTCGAGGGTGCATGGACCACCGAACCGACCAAGTGGGACAACGGGTACCTCGAACTGCTGCTCGACCACGAATGGGAGCAGCGCGAGACACCGGCCGGCGCCCACCAGTGGGAGCCCGTGGACCTGCCTGAACACCTCAAGCCAGTCGACGTGGAGGACCCCTCGATCCGGCGCAACCCGGCCATGACCGATGCCGACATGGCCATCAAGGTCGACCCCGAGTTCCGCAAGATCGCGGAAGGCTTCCGTGCTGACTTCGACGCCTTCTCGGACGCGTTCGCGCGAGCGTGGTTCAAGCTCACCCACCGCGACATGGGTCCGAAGGTGCGCTACATCGGTCCGGACGTTCCCGACGAGGACCTGTTGTGGATGGACCCGGTCCCGACCGGTCCGACCGACTACGACGTGGAGGCCGTGAAGGCCGCCATCGCGGACAGCGACCTGACCACTGCGGAACTGGTCACCACCGCGTGGGACAGCGCCCGCACCTACCGCCAGTCCGACATGCGCGGCGGTGCCAACGGTGCCCGGATTCGCCTGGCCCCCCAGAAGGACTGGGCCGGCAACGAGCCCGAGCGCCTCGCGAGGGTCCTCGGGATCTACGAGGGCATCGCCGGTGCGCATGGCGCCAGCATCGCCGACGTGATCGTGCTGGGGGGCAACCTCGGGGTCGAGCAGGCGGCGCAGGCTGCCGGGTTCGACGTCGACGTGCCGTTCCACGCCGGTCGCGGCGACGCCACCGACGAGCAGACCGACGTCGACTCCTTCGAGCCGCTGGAGCCGTTGCACGACGGCTACCGCAACTGGCTCAAGGACGACTACGTGGTGAGCCCCGAGGAGATGCTGCTCGACCGCACCCAACTCATGGGCCTGACGGCGCCGGAGATGGTCGTGTTGGTCGGTGGCATGCGAGTGCTGGGCACCAACCACGGTGGCTCCTCGCACGGTGTGTTCACCGACCGCGAGGGCCAGTTGACGACCGACTTCTTCGTCACGCTGACGGACATGGCCAACACGTGGGCGCCGGTCGCCGACGGCTCCTACGAGATCCGTGACCGGGCCACCGGAGAGGTGCGCCACACCGCGTCGCGACTGGACCTGGTGTTCGGGTCGAACTCGATCCTTCGCTCCTACGTGGAGGTCTACGCCCAGGACGACAACCAGCGCAAGTTCGTCGACGACTTCGTCGCCGCGTGGACCAAGGTCATGGAGGCAGACCGCTTCGACCTCGGGTAGTGCCTGACGCTGCGCGTCAGGATGGAGTTGCTCGCAGGCTCGCAACGTCCAGCCGGGTTCACAGGCCGCCCCCGACCACTGCGTCGGGGGCGGTCGTGTCATGTCACGGCGTGCCTGCCTCCAACTCGTGGTCCTGACACGGCCCAGCTTCACCCGCTGCCGTAGGGCCCACCGAAGGGGACCGGATCGCCCAGGCCCGGGGATGGCCGACCCTCGCGTTCATTCCCCGAGCAGTGCCGCCGCTGCCACCCGGGCGGCGTTGCGGATGCGCACCTCGCGGGGGTCGTCGGTCAGGTGGAACCCCATGCCGTTCATGGCATAGCAGTATCCCATCTGCAGGTCCGGGTCGGCGAACCCCATCGAACCACCTGCCCCCGGCGTCCCGAAGGCGCGCGGGGAGCCGAACTCGAAGGTGGGCCACGGCTTGCAGTAGCCCAGCGAGTAGGACGTCGGCATGTGGAGCACCAGGTCCCGGACACCCTGGCTCGGTGGTGCGGCGGGCTGCGTCAGGCTGTCCAGTGTCTCGAGGTCGATGCCCAGTGCGTGTCCGCCGGTGGCGACGTCCCCGTATGCGATGGCGACGCTGCGGGCCGTGCCGGTCCCGTTGGCAGCCGGGATCTCGACGCGTCGCACGTCGTCGTCGTTGTAGCGAACGGGTGTTCCGACCACCTTGGGGTTGGCGAAGCTGCGGGCGGTCAGGGACCGTGGATCCAGGAAGTTCCTGACGAACGCCGTCGGCAGCGTGGCGATGTTGCGGACCATCTTCACGCGGTACCAGTCACCCATGATCCGGGCGATCCTGTCCTCGTCGATGCCCGGGGGCAGCCCGATGTGGAAGTCGAGGTCAAGCGGTGCCGCGATCTCGTCGGCGAAGTAGCGGCCGACGGTGCGGTTGTGGGGATCGGTCCGGCGAATCAGTTCGGACTCGTACCACCCAAGCGTGATCCCGTGGTAGCCGTGGTGCCGGCCGGGCTGCCAGGCCGGCGCCTGGCGGGCAATCGCCGTCGCCACGGCGTCCGGGTCGGCGAGGGTTTCCACGTTCATGGGCTCGTCGATGGCGGACAGGCCGGCCTGGTGGGACAGCAACGTGCGCACGGTGATGTCGGACTTGCCCTGCTGGGCGAACTCGGGCCAGTACGTGGCGACGGGCTCGTCGTGGTCGAACAGTCCGCGGGAGTGGGCGTGCGCGACTGCCAGGGCGGACATGCCCTTGGTGGTGGAGAACATGTTGACGATGGTGTCGCGACCCCATGGCGTGTTGGTCCGGGGGTTCGCCATGCCCGCCCACAGGTCGACCACCACCTCGTTGCCCACGACGACGGCGCAGGCGGCTCCCACCTCCAGCCCGTCGTCGAAGTTCCGGGCGAAGGCGCTGCGCACACCCTCGAAACCGGGGTGGACGTGGCCCTCAACCTGTGTCACCGTGGTCCCGACCTTTGGACGACGACCGTAGCCACGTCCGGGTCGCGGCAACGCCGGTTTCGGCACGCTGGCTGACACTGCTCATGAGGGCAACCTCGATCATCACATGCATCGAGACGCAGTATCATCCCCATCACGTGCCTTCGAAGGTTCCCTCGTGAAGCGGTTCGCCCGTGTCGGCGCCGCCGTGGTGGCGGTCGGCCTCGTCCTGGCTGGGTGTGACGGGGACGGGTCGGCCACCCGAACCCAGAGTGCGACCAGCTTCCCGCCGTTGCCCTCTGCGACGCCGACGACGGCCTCGCCGACTCCGACACCCAGCCCGACACCCACCCCCGAAGCGCTGTCGGGCGGGGATGCGGCGGCGTTGCTCGTCGACTCTCTCGCCATCGGCTACGAATCCGACGAGGCTCCCGGTGCCGGTCCCTCCCCAGCGCAGACGGCGGCGATCGAGGACCTGACGACGGCGGACGGGTCCGCTCGTGACTTCCTGTCCGACCAGCTGCTGCTGGCGACGGGGCCGGACGTGTCCTTTCGCGGTGAGGTGATGGGCGAGGCGCTGGCAGACCCGGTCGCGGACGGCGACTTCACGAATGCCGAGATCTGCGTGGCAACCGTGGTCGACAACGCCCTCGACAGCAGTGCTGACCTGGGCAAGTCCGACCTGTACACCACCCATGCCGTCGTGTTCGAACGAGTGGAGGACGAGTGGATCCTGGTCGACGTCTCGGTGCCCGAAGTCGGTGACGGCGGGACCGGCGCAGCCTGTGTCCCCCCGACGCTGGCGGCCGAACTGTCGTCGACCTGGGAGGCGTATGCCGCAGCTCGCGAGGGGTACGTCGCGGACACCTCGGACGCCGCTGCCGCGGCAGCACTGAGCGCATTCACGGTGCGACCAGTCCAACCGGTCGATTCCGAGGTGCGCGTCGAGTACGCCGACGCGCATGATCGACTGGAGATCGCGACAGCGTCGCCCGACCAGGCCGAGACGAGTTGGTGCGTGGACATGTCGCAGGACCCGCAGGCCCAGATCATCCTCCAGGATGGGACGACGCTGCCGCTGGACTCGGAAGTGTGGGTCGGCACGTGGCGCACCGTCGACGGCAGCTGGAGACTGGACGAGTTCCGCCAGTCCTCGGGTCCGGATGGTCCCACCGAGGACCTGCAGGCCACCTGGGAGAGGTGCTTCGCATGACGACGACGAGCCGCACGAGGATGGCGTTGACCGCGTTCGTGTTCGCCCTGGGCGCGCTGGTGCCACTGGCTCCTGCCGCCTCGGCCCATCCGCCGGGCACGCCATGTGCCGACGGTGACGCAAACTGCTCGTGTGCGGGCACGTCCGACGGTGTCGGCTTCGGATGCACGGTGACCGACCACACCCACGGGGGTGGCGGTGGTGGAAGTGGCGGCGCTGGCGGCGGTGGTGGCGGTGGCGGCGGGGGCGGTGGCGGTGGTGGTGGCGGCCCGGTGGTCACCTGTGAAACCGGCGTCTTCGCCGACCTGGTCCGCAAGCCGAACCCGACTGGCGAGCCGTCCGACTACGAACTGTGGGCCACGGTGCGGTACGAGTGCACGACGACGCCGCCAGGTTCGGTGGACATCTTCTTCCGGTCGGAGTGCGTGTCACTGTGCATCGCGGCGCCACCGCCGCCGCCGGGCGGCGGTCCTGCACCGCCGCCGCCGCCGGACCCCGTGGCCATGCGGTCGACGATCGAGGCGCGGATCCCGCCGACGCGACCGCCAGCCGTCGTCAGTCCGGAGTCCCCGGTCGTCGGCGTGCCCACCTTCCTCGAGGTCACCGGCTTCGACCTCGCCACCGACTCCGACAGCGATCGCGGTGTGACCGTGTCGGTCACGGCCACACCGGTCGAGGTTCGCTGGCGATTCGGCGACCACGAACGGACGTGTTCCTCTGCCGGCGCGGGCTTCACCGAGGAACGTCTCGAGCGTGCCATGGCACGTGAAGATGGACTGGTCGATGATGGTGAGATCTGCACCTGGCTGTTCACGACGTCCTCCCAGAAGGAGGCCGGCGGCCCGCTGCCGTCGTCCGTCGTGACGGTGTGGGACTACTCGTGGGCGCTGAACGGGGTCGGCCAGGGCGTGTTCAACGCCGGGGTGGTGTCGCCAGCCACGACCTTCGACCTGACCGTGCGTGAATACCAGGCGGTCATCACCGAGGACTGATCGCGGGTGGGGTGAGGGCGACGCTGCCCACCGCCCAGCGTCAGGGCTGGCACGCCGGTTCCCGGGCGGAGCCGGGGACGAGGTCGGCGCGTTCCTCGTCGCTCAGGGTGCGGCCGGCGAGCGCGCATGCCTGCTCGACCCAGACCTCGGGGTCCAGTGGGATCTTCGACCAGTATCCATCGAGGATGATCCAGACATGGGACTGGTCCAGCGACACCGACGGGCCGAGGATGGCGGAGGGACCCGGGTCGGCCAGGACCGCGATGCGGTCAGGGGCGGTGATGTCCCACAGTTCGTACTGGCCCTCGCGCGTGTGGACCAGGAACCGGCCGTCGTCGAGCAGGTCCGGCCGATCGGGTCCAGCGTTGATGGGCAGCACACGTGACTCGCCGGTCTCGAGGTCGATCCAGCGAATCGAGTCGTTGGCGTCGTTCGCGGCGATCACGTGGCGTCGATCGGGACCAAGCCGGACCCAGCCCACCGGTCCCGGCAGCACCACCTCCTCGAGGGTGTCGCCATCGAGTTCCCGGAACGTCACCACCACGTCGTCGCCGCCCGCAGGCTCCTCGGTGACCAGGACAGGACCGGGATGGACGTCTGCGAACGCGACGGGAGGATCGAAGGTGACGTCGAAGGGCCCGTCGATGAGCTGTCGCTGCATGGTGTCGATCCAGGCGACCTGCAGGGATTCGATGGCGCCGGGCGTGCCGTCGACCATGCCGAACATGATGGCCTCGCGCGCATCCTGTTCGTGGGCGACCTCGTAGAAGGGGAGATCCAACGGGATGCTGTAGTCGGGCCCGAACGGTTCCATCGTCTCGAGCAGGATGCCGGCCCGGTCGACCCACTGCACTTCTGCAGGTGGCTTGATCAGCATCGCGGCGCCGTCGGGCAGGCGGAGTTCCGCGGCGAACGGATCGAACACGAACGGTGACATGTCGACCGTGGACGTGGCGCCGGAGGGATGGCCCCGGAAGTGGCCCGTGCCGTCCCGCTTCGCCGTGTAGGAGAAGGGTTCGGGGATGCCGTCGCTGCTGAACATCGCGAACAACGTGTCGGTCGGGCAGCAGGCGGGTCCCCGCTCGTACAGCGAACTGCCGAGTTCGACAAGGTCCACCACGCCACTGCTGCGCAGGATCCCGAGGCGATCCTCGGCCAGCCACTCCAGCGCCATCGGGCGCACGATGGGGGTGATCGTCTCGATCAGGCGGCCGTCGGCGACCTGGCGGACCTCGATCTCGCCGGCGTCCACCACGCTGGTGGCCACGAGCACTCCCGACGGCGACAGCGCCACCTGGTCGGCAGGATTGAGCTCGAGTTCGCGGTGCTGCCCCGACTCGACGTCATACACGACCAGGGCTCCGAACTCCTCGCTGTAGGCCATGGTCGAACCGTCGGCCGAGAACGCCGGCGGGCTGTAGGGGTGCACGCCCGTGCGTCGGTCGCCGCGCTCTTCGAAGGTGGTCGGGTCGAGCAGGGCCAGGGTCGTGCCCAACCGGCCGCGGACGTCATCCTGGAACACGACCCACATCCCGGTGCCGTCGGGGCCCGTGCGCACATCGATGGCGGTGATGACGGGATCGCCCGACGCCGTCCCGGTGACCGGATCGACGGCCCGGAAGTCGCCTGCTTCGTCGCCACCCCCGTTGCGCGCGTACAGGGTCCCGTCGGGACCCCAGAAGGGACGGGACAGGCCCGGGAAGGGACCGTGGATCGTGCCATCGACCTCGACCGTGACCAACTCGCCATCCGCGGTCGTTCCGGCGTAGGACGGGCCGCCGGTGGCGGTGGCGGGTGCCGCATGCACGTCGCAGGCCACCGGGACGTCCTCGATGACCGAGACCTCACGGTCAACCAGGTCGATGTCGACGATGGCGCCCACGGCATCGGGGTCGTCCCGGGAACGATTCGGCTGCACGACGACCCTGCCCGGCGTCGGGATGTCGACGCAGTCGCCGTCGGCAGTCGCGATGGTGAACTCTGGTTCGGTCCACACCTCGTCATCGGCGTCGAACTGCGCCAGCGCCTCGACGAGCAGGCGTTGCGACTCGACCCCGTCGTCACGGGCGTATGCCTCGGCGGCCAACAGCAGGGCGAGGTCGTCGCGAGTGCCGACCAGGGAGGCGGCGTTGCTGACCAGGGTCGCCTGGTCGACGGCTGCCTGGCGAGCCGAGGCCTGGCGTTGCGTGCGGACCGCCCAGCCGAGTGCGGCGACGGCGACCACGGCGACGACGGCCGCGACGGCCAGGGCCCGGCGACGCGAACTCGCATGCCGTTCGGCGCGCGCTCCGGCCTCGCGTTCCTCGGCCGCCCGGTCGGTGGACGCTGCCAGGAATGCCGACTCCCGCTCAGTGAGCCCGATCGCATGGTCGTCCTGCAGGGGAGTGGCCGCGGCCAGCCTGGACCCGCGCCACAGCAGTGCGGGGTCGTGCGCCGACTCGTCCCATTCCTCCGCGTCGCGGCGAAGCCGTTGCAGGACTTCGAGGTGCTGGCGGCTCTCCTCGGTCCAGGCGCCCAGTGTCGGCCATGCGTCGACCAGTGATTCGTGCGCGAGTTCGATGGTGGGGTCGCGCGTCACCGGATCACGATCCGTGGTCAACATGCGCGCCTGGACCCAGCCGTCGACCAGGCTCCGGTCGACGTCGGGAAGTTCGAGCAGGTCCGCCAGCAGGGTGCGCTGGCTGGTCACCTCGTCGCCGACGTGGACGAGGCGGGCGAACAGTCGGCGGGTGCCGTCGCGACCGGCCGCGTCGAGCACGGCCAGGTGCGCGTCGGCCACCGACGAGACCACGCCGTCGATGCCGCCGACGGCGTGGTGGTCCTCGAGTGTGAGGCGGACGGGGTCGGTGCGGTGTTCCCACATCTCGGTCAGCACGAACTGCAGCAGCGGCAGTCCGCCGGGACGGTCGACGCTGTCGCTGAGCAGGCGAGCCACCAGGTCGTGGTCGACCGTGATCCCCAGCGACGTCGCCGGCGCCGTCATGGCCGTGGTCAATTCTGCGGGCGTCATCGGCGGCAACGCGACCGTGGCCTCGGTCGCGGCCGTGGCCAGGTAGCGGGTCGCCAGGGCAGCGCCGTAGAAGTCGGCGCGCACCCCCAGCAGGACGCGAACGTGGGAATCGGACGGGATCCGTGCCAGCGTCTGCAGGAACACTTCGCACTCGGCCCGGTCGGAGGTGGTGAACACCTCCTCGAACTGATCGATCACGACCACCGTGGGTGTCGCCCCGATCGCGTCGGCGCACACCCGTGAGAGCCCCTCCTCCTCGATCCTGTCCCGGTCGACGTCGGGGTCGGTCGACAGCGAGGAGATCGCCTCGACGAGTCGCGCCATCGGCCTGGTGCCCGGCACCATCCTCGTGACCAGTCGTTGGTCGGCGTGGAGCGCTGGCTGCACCCCTGCGCCGATCACCGACGACTTGCCGGACCCCGATGGGCCGACCAGGAGCGTCAGCGGCGACGTGTCGATCGACGTCATCAGCCGTTCGATCGTGGCATCCCGGCCGTGGAACCGCGTGGCGTCCGCCGTGTCGAATGCATCCAGGCCGCGATAGGGATTCGGCCGGCCTCCGGGCTCACCGACGGTGGGCGGTGCGAGGAAGCGGCGACTGTCGACGCCCGGGACCACCTGCTGGGCGAGGCGGTCGAACGCTGCGACGTCGACGTCGGCGTCGACCTCGCCGACCTCGACTGCGATGCCGAAGTCGGAGAGGTAGGCGTTGCCGTCGCGATCGAACAGCACGTTGCGTGCGGTCACGTCGCTGTGGGTGATCCCGGCCGCGTGGGCATGTGCCAGTGCCGAACCGACCTGCGCCAGGATCGCCTCACCGGTCGTGGGGTCGAGTGCGGCGTGATCCGCCCGTGCACCGGCGGAGCCGTTGGCACGGGCGCCTTGCCGGCCACCGGGCGGCACGTCGAGGTCCTCGAGGCGTGCCTGGAGGGTGCCGCCCTCCAGCCACGGCATCACCAGGCAGGCGCGATCAGGTTCACGCCAGTAGTCGAACACGGGAACGATGTGGGGATGCACCAGGCGGGCCACCAGGCGCGCCTCGGCCTGGAAGCGGCGGACGAACGCCGGCACGTTGGCGAGGTCTCGGCGGATGATCTTGACCGCAACCTCGCGGTCGATGGTCGGTTGGTGCGCTCGATACACCCGTGAGTGCGCCCCGATGCCTGCCAACGCGCCCAGGCGATAGCCACGCAGCCGCCGTCCGCCGGCGTCTGGGACGTCGAGGGTCGGGTCGTGGGCCAGGATGCGGCGTTCCAGGTCGACCAGCGCGTCGTCGGGGTCCAGACCCAGCTCGTCGCGCATGCGGACTCGGTGCGCGGTCAACTCGTCCAACGCCTCGGCCTGGCGACCGGTGCGGTACAGCGCCACTGTCCGGAGTCGCCGGACGTGTTCGCGCCATGGGTGCTGCTCGACCAGCGTGGCGGTTTCGTGGACGGTGTCGGCGTAGCGACCCATCTCGTTGAACAGTCGCAGACGGTGCTCGACGGCCCCCAGGCGCAGTTCGGTCAACCGGGCCACCTCGCCGACCAGCCACTGGGCGTCCTCCAGCCCGCTGAAGGGCGGCCCTGCCCACAGCTCGAGCGCCTGGTCGAGCAGCGTCAGGGCGCCGTAGGGCTCCAGTTCGACCGACGCTCCAGCCACCTGCTGTTCGAACTCGTCGGCGTCGACGTCCACGTCGTCGAGTCGATACCCACCCGGTGTCGTGACGAGCATCGTTGCATCGGTGTCCCCGATGCCCTTGCGCAGTCGGTTGACGTAGGTGCGCAGCGACGGTTCCGGGTTGTCGGGCCGGTCCCCGTCGAACACCTTGTCGATCAACTCGTCGACGGAGGTTTCCCGCGCGTGACTGGTGACCAGGGCCGCGAGGATGCGGGCCTGGCGCCGATTGCTGATCCGGCTGGGTTGTTGCCCGGGGACGGCAGCGACGATCGGGCCGAGGACCCCGATGGTCGCTCGCGCCTGCTCCACATCAGCCCCACTTGTGACCTGCGTCCACAACGTTGTCCGGCCCCGGCCCCGATCCATCCTAAGTGCGGCGCGTCGGCCGGTCAGCGAGACGGACGATCAGCCGGGTGGGAACCCCAGCGTCGTGCGGCTTGGAGGGCGGCTCTGACACGGGGTGTCGTCCAACGTGCCACATGACAGGCAACGCCCGCCTTCCCTAGGGTGGACTGTCCCCCACCCAAGGATGCAGCATGACCAGAACAAGACGTCTGACCGCCGCGATCGGAGCCGCTGTTCTCGTGGCTGCCGGGATTGGCGTGACCACGACTGCAAGTGCGATTCCGACCGAATCACATTGTGGGACCGAGGCTTCGGGATCGGGCATTGCCGGGTTCCCGAGCCACGACCAGATCACCCAGACCCTTCAACGCATCGAACGTTCCAGCGGCGGCACGGTCGACGTTTCGGTGGCGGGACTCAGCAACCAGGGGCGCGAGATCTACACCGCCCGAGTGGGCACCGGCGACACCGTCATGTTGGTGCAGTCCCAGATCCACGGCAACGAGAACCACGGCACCCCATCACTGCTGAACATGCTCCAGCAACTGGGCGCCAACACGCCGTGGGCCGAGGAGATCCGCGACAACGTCACGATCGTGGCGATCCCGCGGCTCAATGTCGACGGCGGCGCCAACGACACGCGCCAGAACGACTACACGTGGGACGAGACCGTCGCGAACTTCCCGCAGTTGGCTGGTGTGCAGCCGGCGTGGAACTACAGCAACCGGGTCGGCGGCTACGACGTGAACCGAGACTTCAACCCTGACCTCGACTATGTGCCCCAGCCTGCGGACTTCCCCGGCAACAGCGCCGACACGGGCTGGTACATCACGCCCGAGGCCCAGACGGTCCGCGATGTCTACGCCTCCCTCGAGGCGGAGTTCGGCACCGTGGACTACTTCGTGGACCTGCACAACCAGTGGTCGTGCTACGCCACCGATGATCTCGAAGAGATGTCGCCACTGTCGATCTCCGGTCGCTTCATCGCCGACCCGACCGACTTCGGGGACTGGCCCAAGTTCGACTACGACGCATCGCGACGTGCCAACGTGGCCGTCTACGAGGCGCTCCAGGACCAGGGCAACAGCGGTTACGGCGCCGTGACCCTGTACCCGCAGGCCATCAATCTGCCCGGCACCGCCCTGGGGTCCTTCGCGTTGCGTGGCAGCGCGACGGTGTTGTTCGAGACCTCGAGCCAGACCCAGTACGACGGGCAGAAGCGCAACGGCATGCTGCGCAAGCAGATCGAGGTCGGCCTGACCGGGCTGATCGAGTCCATCGCCGACGGCTCCATCTCGTCGATCGACCCGGCCACCTACGAGGAGATCCCGAATCGGGTGTTCCTCCCGCCGGACGGTGTCTGAGCCAAGCCGTCACACGTCCCCACCACACCAGTGAGGGCCACCCCAGGCGGGTGGCCTTCACTGGTTCCCGGGGTGTTGCGTCCACGGAGCGCGGTGTCTTCCCGGTGTTATGTCCTGCGGGCAGGGTTGCAGGACCGACAACCCGAGGAACCCGTGATGTACAGGAAACTGCAAGCAAGACTGGCCGCAACAACCGTTGGTGCCGTGACGATCATGGCCATGGCGGCCGGCCCCGCCGCAGCCGCGCCGCCCGTCGTCGTGCTGGACGAGAGCTTCGAGGACAACTACTCGGTCCCGGCCGAGGAAGATCCCTGTGGCGTCGACACGGACGTGACCCTGGTCGAACACGTGCGCATCACGGAGTTCCTCGACAAGGACGGCAACGTCCGCTCCGCACAGGTCCATGTCCATGGCACGACGACGACCACGAGTGCCCATGGCGAGCTCGTCGATCGGTGGGCCCTCACCGAACGCTTCGACCTGGAGGCGGGCACGGTCGCCACGACCGGCAATGTCTGGAACGTGCATCCGGCGTCGGGAGGTCGCGTGCTGATCAACGACTCCGGTCGCGTCGTGATGGACTTGGAGACCGGGGAGCCGATCTCGATCCGTGGCCCCCACGACACATTGGAGGGGAACTTCGAGGCCGCCTGCGCCATCCTCAATCCCTGACCTCGCGCGGGGGTCGGTGCGGCTTCCGTCCCACCCACCTGGCGTCAGCGCCAGCGTGGGGGACGGAAGCCGTCCGGCCGTGTCCCGGGGTCTCATCCGGTGATGCGCGCGGGCAATGCGACACTCGCGCGACGTGCCGGTACTACCGTGCCCGACGACGGGGAGTCCGGACGGCTGCCATCGTCATTTCGGAGCGCCGATGCCACGACTGCCCGCACGCGATCGCGCCGGACTGCCTGAGTACGAAGACCTGTTCACCTCGATCGAGTCACACCTGGGCGTGCTTCCGAACTCGACGCTGACCATGGCGCACCGTCCTCCGATCATGGCTGCGTTCGCGAATCTGAACGAGGCGGTCATGGGGCCCGGCACCGTCGACCAGCAGCTCAAGCAACTCGTCGCGCTCATGGTCTCGTCGGCCGCGACGTGCCGGTACTGCCAGGCGCACACCGCCCACGTCGCACACGAGCGTGGGGTTGCAGACGAGAAGATCGAGGCGCTGTTCGAGTACGAGACCTCGGACCTCTTCAACGACGCCGAACGTGCGGCCATCGCGATCGCCGAAGGTGCCGGACACGTGCCCAATCGGGTCACCGACGAGCAGTTCGCCACGCTTCGGGAGCACTTCAGCGACGAGCAGGCCGTCGAGCTCGTCGCGGTCATGGCGGTGTTCGGGTACCTGAACCGGTGGAACGACACCATGGCGACCGCCCTGGAGTCGTCACCCCTTGACTTCGCGAGTGACCACCTCCAGGTCGACGGGTGGACGGTGGGCAAACATGCCTGACGAAGCCGGACGCCAGCCGCAGGATGCCACGAGCCGCACGGGGACCGCGGCGCTGGCCGTCCAGATGACTGGGATCTCGAAGGCCTTCGGACCGGTGCAGGCCCTGGACGACGTGGACTTCCGGGTCGCGCCGGGCGAGGTACACGGGTTGCTGGGCGAGAACGGCGCCGGCAAGACCACCCTCATGAACGTCCTGACCGGGCTCTACCTGGCCGATGCCGGGTCGGTGTCCCTCCACGGCGAGGCCGTCGAGCTGCGCCAACCCGCCGATGCGGTGAGCCAGGGCGTCGGCATGGTCCACCAGCACTTCGAACTGGTGCAGGCCTTCACGGCGCTGGAAAACATCCTGCTGGGTGCCGAGACCGCCACGTGGTCGATGAACACGGCGGCGCACCGTGCCCGCATCACCGAGCTGGCAACCCAGTACGGCTTCAACGTTCGCCTCGACCACGCCGTGGCGGCCATGGAGATCGGCGACCAGCAGAAGGTGGAGATCCTCCGCATCCTCTATGCCGGTTCGAACATCCTCGTGCTCGACGAACCCACCACCCACCTGACCCCGACCGAGGTCGACCAGCTCTTCTCGTCGGTTCGTGAACTGGCGGCCGAAGGCCTGGCGGTCGTGCTCATCGCCCACAAGCTGCACGAGGTGTTCGCGGTGTGCGACCGAATCACGGTCCTGCGCCATGGTCGGCTGGCGGGCTCGCTGGACGTCGCTGCCGCCGACCGCGGCGAAGTCGTCGCCATGATGATGGGCGAGGACGTTGCGGTCCCCGAGGTCAGGCCCAAGGCCTGTGAGATCAGCGACGAGGTGGTGCTTTCGCTCGACGGCGCGGGTGGCCGTGGGGGCCCGACCGACGTTGTGCTCGTCGACCTGGACCTGCGCGTGCATCGGGGTGAGTTCGTCGGCATCGCCGGGGTGGCCGGCAACGGGCAGCGGGAACTGATGGAGTTGCTGGCAGGATTGCGATCGATTCAGCAGGGCCGCATGCACGCCGGTGGGCAGGACGTCACCGCGGCCCGAGTGGACGAGCGCATCATGGCTGGCGTCGCCGTGCTGCCCGGCGACCGCATGCGAGAGGGCGTGTTGCCGGCGAGTCCGCTGTACGAGACCTATGCGCTTGGTAGACACCTGTTGCAGGACGGGTTCGCGCCCGCGCTGTTGGAGGAACAGGCGCGCGAGATGATCACGCACTTCGACGTGCGCACGTCGGGCCCGACCGCCCCCACCGCATCGCTTTCGGGCGGCAACATCCAGAAGGTGCTGGTTGCCCGCGCACTGGCGGTGTCCGACCACGCCGACGGTGGCGCCATGGTCGTGATGAACCCGACCAGCGGCCTGGACGTCGGGGCGGCTGCCTTCGTCCACACCCAACTGGTCGCGACCTGCGAGGCCGGGGGTGGTGTGCTCCTGATCAGCGAGGACCTCGATGAACTGCTGATGTTGTGCGATCGCATCGTCGTGCTCGCCCACGGGCGTTTCGTCGGCGAGCAGGTCGCGGATGGCTACGACCGCCTGGCGCTGGGTGACATGATGGTGGCGGCCAATGACTGACACCGTGGTGGTTGACGTCGAGGCCGAGGTGGACATCGCGGCAGGAGGTCGACGCGACGCCATCATCGAGATCGCCGTGATCTACGGACTCGGCGTGATCGTCGCCCTCCTGGTCAACGCGGCACTGTTGGCTGCATTGGGCGCCAACCCGGTCACTGCCTACGGCACCATCGTCTCGTCGGCGCTGGGGTCGGTCGGCGGGCTGGCCCAGACCCTCAATCGCATGACCCCCCTGTTGTTGGGAGCGACGGCGGTCGCGTTCGCGATGCGGGCCGGCTACGTCAACCTGGGGGTGGACGGGCAGATCTACGCAGGCGCCATTCTGGCCACCGGAGTGGCGTTCCTGTTGGATGGGTGGCCTGCCTGGCTGCTGCTGCCGGTGGTGCTGCTGGCAGGCGTGGTGGGTGGGGGACTGTTGGCATCGATTCCGGCCTGGTTGCGGGCAACCAGGGGGGTCAATGAGTTGTTCGTCACGGTGATGCTCAACTTCGTTGCCCTGTTCCTTGCTGAGTACCTGGCGACCGGGCCCTGGACCGACCCGGTTGCCGGTGAAGCCATCACCGTGCCCATTCCGGACGCCGCCAACCTCCCGGTCATGCTGCCGGGTGGTGGTCACGCCGGAATCCTGCTGGCGGTGCCCATCGCGGTGGCGGCTTCGTGGTGGCTGCTGCGAACCAGGCGCGGTTTCGAGTTCCGGGCCGTCGGTGCCAATTCACTCGCAGCCCGGTTCGGAGGCGTTCGCCTGGTTCGGATCGGGGTGATCGCGCTGGTCGTGGCCGGGGCCCTCGGTGGCCTCGCGGGCTCGATCGAGGTCACTGGCGTCCACTCACGACTGTTGACCGGACTGACACCGAACTTCGGCTACATGGCGGTGCTGATCGCGGTGCTGGCCCGCCGCAGTCCCGTGGCGACCATCCCCGTCGCGTTCGCGTTTGCCGTCCTGATCGTCGGCGCCGACTCCCTGCAACGCAGTGTCAACCTGCCGGCATCCGCGGTACTGGTGTTTCAGGCAGTGGTCGTCGTCACGATCCTGGCCTTCGAGACGCCGCGAGGCCGACGCTGGGTTTCGCGGCTGCTGCCCGGGTCGGGTCGATCCGCCACGGACGGCTCCCCGGGCGGCCCCAGTGCTGCCGGCCGCGGCCCTGGCGGCCCCGGCCCTGGCGGCGATGACGTCGGCGGACACGCCACGGGCCGTGGGGCAGGCACGCAGCCGGCCGGAGAGGGTGCCTGATGGAGTTCCTTGCGGGCCTGGTCGACGCCGACATGCTGCGCACCACCCTGGTGGTGGCCACGCCGTTGCTGCTGGCGTCGCTGGGCGAGTTGTTGCTGGAGCGGGTGGGTTTGCTCAACCTCGCGATCGAGGGGATGGTTGCCGTGGGGGCCGCGGTCGGCTTCTGTCTCGTGTTCGTCCTGGGGCGCAGCGCCCCAACCGTGATCGCCGCCATCGTCGCCGCTGCCGTTGCCGTGATCCTGATCGGTGCGATCTTCGGGTGGCTGACGCTGCAGCTGCAGGCCAACCAGATCACCGTCGGGTTGGCGCTGCTGATCCTGGGGCTGGGTGCGTCGAGCCTGCTGTACCGGGGTGTGGTCGGCGTCACCACGACGCCGCCCAGCATCGGCACGTTGCCCCTGTGGCGGATCCCGCTGTTGTCCGACATCCCCTACTTCGGTCGCATCCTGTTCCAGCACGACCTGTTCGTGTACGTCGGCCTGTTCGTCATCGTGCCGGTGTGGTGGGTGCTGTACCGCACGCCACTGGGCCTGCGTCTGCGGGCGACCGGCGAGAGCCCGAAGGCCGTCGACGCGCTCGGCCTTCCCCTGATGCGACTGCGGTGGTCGGCGTTGGTGGCGGGGTGCGCCCTGATCGGGATCGCAGGATCGTTCTTCCCGCTGTCGTTGGTCGGCGGTTACTCCGACGACATCGCCTCCGGACGAGGGTGGCTGGCGCTGATGCTGGTGATCTTCGGACGCTGGCGGCCGTGGACCATCGCTGCCGGTGCCCTCCTGTTTGCATGGGTCGAGGCGCTGCAGTTCCAGTTCGGCGTCACCTCCAAGGCGATCCCGCCCCAGTTCCTGCGCATGCTGCCCTACGTGCTGGCCATCATCGTGCTCGTCCGTGTCTATGGCAGCGCCCAGGCGCCCGCCGCACTCACCAAGCCCTACGACCGTGAATCCCGATTCTGACCAGCATCGTCGCGACCGACGGTCACGACGCCCCCAACTCGACCCAACCGATGGACCAAGACCCACCCAGGGCGCACCGCGCCGGAAAGGCACACCGATGATGAGGCAACGAGGAACACTGTGGCACTGGACAGTCGGGCTGGTGGCAGCCGGCCTGCTGCTTGGTGGCTGCGGCGGCGACGATGATGGCGACGATGCCTCCCCCGATCCGACCGAGGAGGCGGTGACGGACACCGCCACCGAAGCAGGGGGCACGGCCACCGAGGGCAGCGACAGCGGGACCGCGGCCGACGGTGAACAGTTGTCGTTCGCGATGATCCTGCCCGGCCCGATCCAGGACGCCGACTACAACGCCATCGCCTACGAGGGCCTGGCCGGCCTCGAAGCCGACTACGGCATCACCACGGAGTACTCCGAGCAGGTGGCGGTGGCCGACGCCGAACGGGTCGCCCGCGAGTACATCACGTCGGGCGTCGAGGTGATCGGGTTCCACGGCGGCCAGTTCCTGACGATCGCCGCGGACCTGGCCGCCGAGTTCCCCGACACGGTGTTCGTGGCCGAGTCGTCCGGGGAGATGGCCGACCAACCCGACAACGTCTGGAACATCGCCCGCGAATTCGCACCGGGCTTCTACGTGCAGGGCGCGCTGGCCGGCCTGGTCACCGAGAGCGGCACCGTGGCGTTCCTGGGCGGCATCGACATCCCGGACTACAAGGCCGGCGCCAACGCGATGTTTGCAGGCGCGCGCTCCGTGGCGCCCGACGTCGAGTTGCTCTTCAACTTCACCGGCGACCAGAACGACGCGGTGTCCGCCCGCCAGAGCGCGGATGCCTTGATCAGCGAAGGTGCTGACGTCCTGGTGCTCGGGCTCAACAACGGGATCTTTGGTGTGGCCGAGGCGTCGGCAGCAGCGGCCAACCCCGCCTTCATGACCTCGTCGTTCACCGACAAGGTGTCCGTGGCGCCCGACACGTTCCTCGTCTCGACGCTCTGGGACTTCGAGGGTGCCTACGGCCAGGCCATCGAGGGGATCCAGGCCGGCGAGACCAACGGCGTCATCCCGATGAACCCAGCGTCGGGCCTGATCACACTGGGCGAACTGCACAACGTTTCCGACGACGTTGCGACCCAGGTCACCGAACTGTGGGACCAGGTCGTGTCGGGTGAGGTGGAGGTCGAGGTCAAGACCGACGACGTCGTCGTCCCCTGATCCCGGTGCCGTTCCGGACCTGCTGAGTCCGGCTGGGCGGCGGATCGGCAACCTGCGCCGGTCGCGACCCGCACGTGACGTGGCCCTAGTCTCCGTGCGGGCGCGTCGACGGGCGCGGCCGAAGGGAGACGACAACCATGGTCAGCGACTTCGAACCTGTGCGGTGGAATCCGCCTCCTGCGCCCGGCCTGGTCGGCGACATGGCCGTCAACACGCGGTTGCGTGACGCGACCCGGTGGCTGGTGGGCGAAGCCGGTCCCGAGGACGTCGCCGTCATTCCCGACGGTGCCCATGCGGGGGTCTACTGCGGCACCGCGCCGGGCGGCATCTGGCGATTCGGCCTCGACGGTTCGGGCCCCACCCGCGTCGCGACCGTGGCCGGTCGGCCATTGGGCATCGAGGTCATCGACGCCGAGACCCTGCTGGTCTGTGCCGCCGATCGTGGACTGGTCCGCCTCGGCCTCGTGTCAGGCGGGCAGGAACTGATCGTGGAGGAGGTCGAGGGCCAGCGCCTCACCTTCACCAACAACGCGACCATCCACGCGGATGGGCGGATCTTCTTCACGGACTCGTCGGCGCGCCACCCGATCGACCGGTTCGACGACGACCTGGTCGAGCACGCCGGGACCGGACGCCTGTGCGTGCGGTATCCCGACGGGGGGACCGAAGTCGTCCTGCACGGCCTGCAGTTCGCCAACGGCGTGACGCTGCACCCCGACAATGGTGACGTGCTGGTCGCCGAGACCGGCAGCTACTGCATCCAACGGGTCGCGGTCGACGGATCCGACGCGGGCGCGGTGTCGGTGTTCGCGCGCAACCTGCCCGGGTTTCCCGACAACATGTCGACCGGACCGTTGGGCGTCGTGTGGGTGGCGCTGGCATCGCCCCGCCGGGCCAGCGTCGATCGGATGGCGCCGCTGCCGGGCTTCGTCAAGCAGGTCGTGGTGCGGCTGCCACAACGCCTGAAGCCGTCTGCGGGCAGGCACGGCATCATCCTGGGACTCGATGGCGCGGGCGAGGTCGTGGCGAACCTCCAGGACCCGGGCGGCGAGGTCATCCACACCACGACCGGCGTGCGTGAACACGACGGGCGGTTGTACGTCGGGTCGCTGGTGGAACCTGCCATCGCCGTCCTGGACCTGCACGAATCGGACTTCGCAACTCCCTGAGGTCACCAGATCTGCACGCGGTCCTCCGCAGGCCGGCGCAAGGGTGCGTCGTCGTCCAGTCCGAAGGCCTCGGCGAAGGCAGGCAGGTTCGACAGCGGGCCGTTGACGCGCACGGGCGACGGCGCATGGACGTCGATGTTGAGCAGCAACCGCAGGTACTCGTCGGTTGTGTTCATCCGCCAGATGTTGGCGTAGGAGATGAAGAAGCGCTGGGCCGGTGTGTACCCGTCGACGTCGGGTGCTTCGGCACCGCCGGCATGCAGCCAGGCATCGAAGGCGATCTTCACCCCGCCGAGATCGGCAATGTTCTCGCCCAGGGTCAGGCGGCCGTTCACCGCCAGGTCCTCGCCCAGCGGGTACTCGTTCACCTGGTCGACCATGTCGTCGGCCCGCCGGTCGAACTCCTGGCGATCCTGGTCGGTCCACCACATCCGGTAGCGCCCGTGCTCGTCGAACTTGCCACCCTGGTCGTCGAACCCGTGGGTGATCTCGTGGCCGATGACGGTGCCGATCGCCCCGAAGTTGCCGGCGTCGTCGGACTCGGGCCAGAACATGGGCGGTTGGAGGATGCCGGCGGGAAAGACGATCTCGTTGCGCAGCGGGTTGTAGTAGGCATTGACCACGTGCGCCGGCATCTCCCACTCGATCGTGTCGACCGGGTCGTCGAGCCGATCCAGGCGACGTTGCAGGTCGAAGGCGGCGGCACGCATCCGGTTGGTGGCGAAGTCGTCGGGGCTGATGGACAGGCCCGAGTAGTCCCGCCACTGGTCCGGGTAGCCGATCTTGGCGGTGAAGGTCGCCACCTTGGTCAGGGCGGCGTCGCGGGTCTGCTCGGTCATCCAGTCGGCCGACCGCACGGATCGCTCCATGGACGCGACCAGTTCGTCGACCATCGCCTCGCATCGAGCCTTGGCCTGGGCCGAGAACGCGGCGTCGACGTACAACTTCGCGACCTGCTCACCGATGTCGCTCGATGCGGCCGACAGGATCCGCTTCCAGCGCGGCTGCTGCTCCTGCTGGCCGCCGAGCATGCGACCGTAGAACGCGAAGGCGGTGTCCTCGAACCGCGCCGGCAGGGCCGAGGCGAGCGCGCGTACCAGCTGCCACCGCAGGTAGTCACGCAGGGTGTCGATGGACGTGTCGTCCAGCAGCCCGTCCAGGTCGCGGAAGAAGTCGAGATTGTCGACGCTGACCGACGACGGTGACACGCCCAGTCGAGCGAGGTGGGAGCGCAACCCGTACGACGGCATCAGGCCGTCCAACTCGTCGTCTCGGACCCGGTTCAGCACCCGGTCCAGGTCGCGCAACTCCTCGGCCGAGAACGAGGACTCGGCCAGCCTGGTCTCGAACGCGAGGATCGCGGCTGCTGCCGCCGCCGCGTCCGCGTCCGCGAGGTTGGCCAACTGGGCCGCGACGTGCTCCTGGTAGGCCGCACGCAGCCCTGTCGAGCGGTCGTCGTCACGCAGGTAGTAGTCGCGTTCCGGCAGTCCGAGCCCGCCCTGGCCCACGTAGACCAGGTAGCGATCGGTCTCGTCGAAGTCGGGCTGGACCCCGACGCCGAACAGCGCATCGACTCCCACCCGGTGCAACGCCACGAGGACGTCCTGGACCTGGTCGTGCGACGTCAGCGCATCGATCCGTTCCAGCAGGGGGACCAGCGGTTGGACGTCGGCAGCCTCGATGGCGTCGGTGTCCATGCCCGCCGCGACGTAGTCGCCCACCATGGTCGTGGCGTCCTCGCCGGACGAGGCTGCGTCGGGCGCCTCGGCGGCGTCGGCAGCCTCCTCGAGCAGGCGGTGAAGCAACTCCTCGTTGCGCTCGTGGATCTGGAAGAACGTTCCCCACGCCGGATACTCCGCCGGGACCGGGTTGGCAGCCAACCAGCGGTCGTTCACGTGGCGATAGAAGTCGGACCCGGGAGCGACGTCGCCGTCCAGGGAGTCTGGGTCGAGGTAGGGCGTGGGATCCGGCATTGCGAAGGGCCTGTCATTCGAGGAATGGTGCACGCGCGGCTGGCGTCCGGCGCGGCCGTGCTCAGCGCCCCTGGAAGGCATCCAGTGCGACGGTCATCGCAGCGGCGACTGCGAATGGCAGGCGCTCGTCGGGCAC
>DATFMD010000508.1:0-3590 GCA_035267125.1 Nitriliruptoraceae bacterium
GTTCGTGTCGCGAAGTCTCTACGCCGGCATCGGGCGGATCGGCGGCGAACACGGCCACGCCGGGTTTCAACTGTCCCAGCGGGCGGACTTCTTCGAGATGCCGGTCGGCCTCGAGACGACCCTGCGTCGTCCCGTCATCAACACGCGCGACGAACCACATGCCGATCCGGCCGTCCACCGCCGCCTGCACGTCATCACCGGTGACGCGACCATGGCCGACGTGGCGACGTTGCTGCGTGTCGGGGTCACCGACCTCGTGCTCGGGATGGTGGAGGAGGGAGCCGCACCCGCCCCGATCGAGTTGGCCGACCCGGTGCGGGCCTTCCACGACGCCAGCCACGACCTGACGGCGCGAGTCGGCCTCGAAACCGTCGACGGTGGCAGGGTCAGCCCGCTCGACATCCAGCGTGGCTACGCCGATGCCGTGGGCGACTGGCTGGATCGCTCCGGCGCCAGTCCGGCGCATGCCGAGGTCCTGACCCATTGGCGCGACCTGTTGGCCGTGGCCGAGGAGGACCCCCGCAAGTTGGCCGGGACGGTCGACTGGGCCACCAAGCTGGAGGTGATGGAACGCTATCGCCAGCGTGACGGGCTGGACTGGGGAGACCCGCGGTTGGCACTGATCGACCTGCAGTACCACGACCTTCGCCCCGACCGGGGCCTGCACCTGAAGCTGGAGGCCGCCGGTCGCATTCGCCGCCTGGTGGGTGACGACGAGGTGGCGGCGGCCATGGCGCTGCCACCCGACGACACGCGTGCCTGGTTCCGTGGACGCATGCTCTCGAGGTTTCGCAGTGACATCGTCGCGGTCGGGTGGGACGCCATGATCGTCGACGACGGGGGACCCACCTACCAACGGATCCCGATGATGGATCCCCTGCGAGGCACCCGCGAAAAGGTCGACGCCCTGCTGCGCAACGCCGACAGCATCGCCGACGTCGTGGCGGCCCTGCGGCGCTGACGGGGCCGGGACGGTCCGGCACTGTCGCGCCGAGTGATTACGATTGGCACCACGATCCGGCGGGGCACGCCACGACCTGCCGGGGCCAGGCGCATCAGCCCAACAGCGAGATCCGTGCGCGGCGACCCGGCCACGGGTGCCACAGCGGCAACCGGCGACCCGATGCGCGGGTGCGACACGAGGGACATGACATGGCCACCGACCAGCACAGCCAACGTCGACCACGCGAATCAGACGACGTCGACGCCACCACCGCCACGGACGACGCGACCGCCGAGCAGGGCGAGCGCGACGACATCGACGCGCTGCTCGACGAGATCGACGAGGTCCTGGAGGAGAACCCGGAGGACTTCGTGCGCAACTACGTCCAGAAGGGCGGTCAGTGAGCCAGGACCGCGTCGAGGACCTGATGCCGACCCCGTTCACCCGGGCCGGGTCGTCGTTCGCGAGCCTGTTGCCCGAACCGGTCGGCGGTCCGTCTCTGGGGGAGGGGTTGCGCGACCGGCTGGTGGACGGCACCACGGTGCTGGCCCTGCGGTGGGCGGATGGCGTGATCATCGCCGGGGACCGTCGAGCCACGGCCGGCAACATGATCTCGCGCACCGACATGCGCAAGGTGTTTGCGGCCGACCGCCTGTCCGCCGTGGCCATCTCCGGTGCGGCCGGGCCGGCCATGGAGATGGCGCGCCTGTTCGCCACCGAACTCGAACACTACGAGAAGGTCGAGGGCGAGGTCCTGAGCCTCGAGGGCAAGTCCAATCGCCTCGCCGGCATGGTTCGCTCCAACCTGCCCCTGGCACTCCAGGGCATGGTCGTGGTGCCACTGTTCGCCGGGGTGGATTCCGACGGCACGACCAGTGGCATCTACGAATACGACCCGATCGGTGGTCGGTACCGATCGCGAGACTTCGCGGCCTCGGGGTCCGGCGCCCTGGTGGCACGCCAGACCCTGCGCCATCGCTTCGACGCCGGTGACGATGCCCGCGCCGCGTCCCTGACCGCCGTCCAGGCGCTGTTCGACGCGGCCGAACAGGACAGCGCCACCGGTGGACCTGACCTGGTCCGTCGCATCTACCCGATCGTCGCCATCATCGACGCCGACGGCTACCGCGAACTCGACGAGGACGACGTCGTGGGCCTGGTCGACGAGGTCGTCGCCACCCGGCGCGAACGTGATGGCTGACAGCCTGCCGGTCAGGCCCACCTCCTGCCGCGACCGTCAGCCTCCTGCGGATTCGTCCCGACCCCGCCGCTGCCGGCTCGCCCACCGAGTCCCGCCCGCGCCGACCCCACGACCCTGACCACGAAGGCATGGCAATGCCCACACCGTCACCCCTGTACGTCTCGCCAGAGCAGGTCATGCGCGACCGCGCCGACTACGCCCGCAAGGGCATTGCCAGGGGCCGAGCGGTCGCTGCCGTGACCTGGGAGCACGGCGTGGTCTTCATCGGGGAGAACCCGTCCCGCCTGCTGTCCAAGACGTCGGAGATCTACGACCGGATCGCCTTCGCAGCCGTGGGCAAGTACAACGAGTTCGAGTCGCTGCGGGTGGCGGGGATCCGACTGGCCGACGTCAAGGGCTACCAGTACGCACGCGACGACGTGACCGCCAAGTCGCTGGCCACGGCGTACTCGCAGTCGCTGGGCACGATGTTCATGGGCGAGGCAAAGCCGTTCGAGGTCGAACTGCTGATCGCCCAGGTCAACGGGCCAGCCACCCCCGTCGAACTGTTCCACATCCTCTACGACGGCTCCATCGTCGACGAGCGCGACGTCGTCGCCATCGGCGGCGATGCCGACGCCGTCAAGGCCCGCCTGCGAGAGGGGTTCGAACCCGGCATGGGACTGGCGGCCGCGATCGCGCTGGGACGCGACGCGCTGGTCGGTGGCGACGATCGCGAACTTGCCGCTGGCGACCTGGAGGTGTCGGGCCTGGACCGAACCCTGGGGCGACGGTTGTTCTTCCGGCTCGAACCCGACGACATCGCCGCGGCCCTGGACGCATGACCATCGCACGCGTGACCCCGGCACCCTGACGACCAGACGAAACGAGCACGCGTGCGGCGGCGCATCTTCGGCATCGAGAACGAGTACGGGGTCACCTACACCGAGGGTGGCCAGCGTCGCCTCACGCCCGACGAGGTCGCTCGCTACCTGTTTCGGCGCGTGGTGTCGTGGGGTCGCTCCTCCAACGTCTTCCTCGAGAACGGCGCCCGGCTCTACCTCGACGTCGGGTCGCACCCCGAGTACGCCACCCCGGAATGTGACAGCCCCCTGCAGGCCGTGCTCTACGACAAGGCCGGCGAACAGTTGCTGTTCGACCTGGCCACCGAGGCCGGGGCGCAACTGGCCACCGACGGCATCCGGGGGCGGGTCACGGTCTTCAAGAACAACACTGACTCGGCCGGCAACTCCTACGGCTGCCACGAGAACTACCTCGTGGCCCGCGAGGGCGACTTCACCGGCCTGACCGACGGGCTCATCCCGTTCCTGGTGTCGCGCCAGGTGTTCGCAGGTGCCGGCAAGGTGCTGACCACGCCCCGCGGCACCGTGTTCTGCCTGTCGCAACGAGCCGACCACATCTGGGAGGGCGTGTCGTCGGCGACGACCCGGTCGCGGCCGATCATCA
>DATFMD010000509.1:0-3646 GCA_035267125.1 Nitriliruptoraceae bacterium
CGTCGTGATGGGCATCGTCGAGCCCCACGGTGACCAGGGTGGCGTGCTGCCGCGCACGGCCGTGTTGGCGGCCGGTCTGCCCGAGTCGGTGGCCGGCAACCAGACCAACCGCTACTGCGGGTCGGGGCTCGAGGCCGCCAACCAGGCCGCCGCTCGGGTCAGGTCGGGCTGGGAAGACCTGATCGTGGCCGGTGGTGTCGAGTCGATGTCGCGCGTCCCGATGGGCTCGGGCGGTGACCCGTCCGCGATGGACCCGGCCACGGCCGCCGCCCTGGGATTCGTCCCACAGGGCATCGGCGCCGACCTCATCGCCACGGTCGAGGGCTTCAGTCGCACGGACGTCGACGAGTTCGCGGTGATGTCGCAGGAGCGGGCTGCCAAGGCGTGGGCCGACGGACGCTTCGACAACTCGATCATCCCCGTCCGGGACGCCGCCGGCCAGGTGGTGCTGGACCGCGACGAGCACATGCGTCCGGGCACGACGGTCGATGACCTGGCAGGCCTCAAGCCGTCCTTCGCCGGCATCGGTGCCGCGGCCGGCTTCGATGCCGTGGCACTGCAGAAGTACACGCGCGTGGAACGGATCAACCACGTCCACCATGCCGGCAACTCGTCAGGCATCGTGGACGGCGCCGCCGTGGTGCTGATCGGCAGCGAAGCCGCCGGCGAGCGCCACTCGTTGGTCCCGCGCGCCCGCATCCGGGCGACGGCGGTGATCGGCTCGGACCCGACGATCATGCTGACCGGGCCCGGTCCCGCCTGCCGAAAGGCCCTGGACAAGGCCGGCATGACGATCGACGACATCGACCTGGTCGAGATCAACGAGGCCTTCGCGGCCGTCGCACTGCGCCTCATGCGCGACCTGGACGTCGACAGCGACATCACCAACGTCAACGGCGGCGCGATCGCGATGGGCCATCCCCTGGGCGCCACCGGTGCCATGTTGCTGGGGACGATGGTCGACGAGTTGGAGCGTCGCGACCTGTCGACCGCGATGGTGACCCTGTGCATCGGCGGCGGCATGGGCATCGCGACCATCGTGGAGCGAGTCTGACCACGCAGGACGCCCGGCCGCCAGTCCGGCCCCACGGGTCATCCTCACCTGCACCACCGCCTCCACCACCTCCGCCGCCGCCCGCCCTCAGCTCGGCCCCTGCGGTCTCCAGCGACAAGGACATCCAACATGACCAGCACCATCCGCCACGAACGCGACGACCACGGAGTCGTCACGCTGACGCTCGACGACCCAAATGCGTCCGCCAACACGATGCACCGAGGCTTCCAGGCCGACCTGGTTGCGACGGCCCAGCGCCTGCGTGACGAACGCGACGACATCACCGGGATCATCCTCACCTCGGCCAAGTCCACCTTCTTCGCCGGTGGCAACCTCAACGAGTTGATCGCCGCCGGTCCCGACGACGTCGCCGACGTCGTGGCGTCCAGCAACGAGATGAAGGCTGCGATGCGCAGCATCGAGACGCTCGGCGTGCCGGTCGTGGCAGCACTCAACGGAGCCGCGCTCGGAGGTGGCTTCGAGCTGGCGCTGATGTGCCACCGCCGCATCGCCGTCGACAACCCCAGGACCAGGCTCGGCCAGCCCGAAGTCAGCCTGGGCCTGCTGCCGGGTGCCGGTGGCGTGGTCCGCAGCGTCCGGCTGCTCGGCGTGATGTCGGCCCTGCAGGACGTGTTGGTGCAGGGCCAGCAGTACTCCGTCGACAAGGCGCTCGAGTTGGGCATCATCGACCAGGTCGTCGCCGACGAGTCCACGATGCTCGCCGAAGCCCGCGCATGGATCGCCGCACACCCCGAATCCTTCCAACCGTGGGACGCGCCCGGCTACCGGATGCCAGGTGGCACCCCGGCACACCCGAAGTTGGCCTCCACGCTGCCGGCAGTCGCATCGACGCTGGCCGCGCAGACCAAGGGCGCGCACTACGACGCACCACACCACATCATGGCGGCGGCAGTCGAGGGCGCCCAGGTGCCCTTCGAGCGCGCCACCGAGATCGAGACCGCGTACTTCGCCGACCTCGTCTGCAACTCGCCCCAGTCGGTCAACATGACGCAGGCCTTCTTCTTCGACCTCCAGGCCATCAACAAGGGAGGCTCGCGCCCCGACGGCCACGCCCCCTGGCAGGCGTCCCGAGTGGCCGTGCTGGGCGCGGGCATGATGGGTGCCGGCATCGCCTACCAGTGCGCCAGGTCCGGCATCGAGGTGGTGCTGTTCGACGTCTCCCACGACGCCGCCGAACGTGGCAAGGACTACTCGCGTGGCCTGGTCGCCAAGGGCATCGAACGGGGCAAGGTCAGCCAGGACAAGGGCGACGCCCTGCTTGCCCGCATCACCACGACCGATGACCCGGCCGCGACCGCAGGCTGCGACCTGATGATCGAGGCCGTCTTCGAGGCACCCGACGTCAAGGCCGACGTCTACGACCAGGTCGTGCCGCACCTGGCCGACGACGCACTGCTGTGCTCCAACACGTCCACCCTGCCGATCACCCAGTTGGCCACGACGGTGGCACGGCCGAGCGACTTCATCGGCCTGCACTTCTTCTCGCCCGTCGACAAGATGCCGCTGATCGAGATCGTGGTCGGAGAGCAGACCTCGGACGCGGCGTTGGCGCGGGCCTTCGACGTCGTGATGCAACTGCGCAAGACCCCGATCGTCGTCAACGACTCACGCGGGTTCTTCACCAGTCGCGTCATCGGCACGTTCCTGAACCAGGCCATCGAGATGGTCGCTGAGGGCGTCAACCCGGTGATGATCGAGCGGGCCGGGCTGAAGGCCGGCTACCCCGCCCCCCCACTGCAGCTGCAGGACGAACTGACGCTGACGCTGCCCCGCAAGATCGAGGCCGCCGCCGCGGCTGCCGCCCGGGAGGCCGGCGTCGAGCACGAGTCCGGTGCCGCGTTCGCCGTCTACGACCGCATGGTGACCGAGTTCGGTCGCGAAGGTCGCAAGGGTGGCGCCGGCTTCTACGACTACGACGAGTCGGGTCGACGCACGCAGCTGTGGCCGGGCCTGTGGGAGCACTTCGGTGCCGACACCGACAGCCATCGCCGCGACGGTGACGACGAACTGCTCGACGACCTCGCCGAACGCATGCTGTTCGCAGAGGCACTCGAAACGGTCAAGTGCCTGGACGAAGGCGTGGTGCGCACGTTCGCCGACGCCAACATCGGTTCGATCTTCGGAATCGGGTTCCCGGCCTGGACCGGTGGGGTCGCCCAGTACATCGACGGCTACGCCGGCGGGACGACCGGCTTCGTGGCCCGGTGCAAGGAGTTGGCCGACCGCTACGGCGACACCTTCGTGCCACCGGACAGCCTCGTGGCCAAGGCCGAGTCGGGCGAACCACTGCGGCCTGCGGGCGCCGCCTGACAAACTGGCCGGGGCGGCGGCGCGCCGGGGCGATGGAGCGCTTGGGCGCTCGGGCGCTCGGCCAGGTTTGCAGAACTCGCTGCGCTCGTTGTGCGGCGTGGCCGGGACACAGGCGGCCTGCCCGACCGGGGTGCTGCGGCGCTCGGTCGAGATGCGGCATCCGATGAAGTCGAGGCCGATCAATTCCTCGTGTGCTTTGATGTATCAGACTCCGAGTCGCGTCCATCTGGATGACCGCGCCGGAGCACGAGGGGGACCACT
>DATFMD010000510.1:0-9538 GCA_035267125.1 Nitriliruptoraceae bacterium
CGTGGTCAGCGGGTGATGCCGACGTCGGCCATGTGCGCGGTCTCGGAGAAGGACCGCAGGCCGAAGATGGAGGCGTTGGCGATGGGGCGATGGCGCAGGCGCGAAATCGAGGCATGCGCCGACGAGAACCGCTCCCACTCCCAGGGCTGCGGCGGCAGCCCCAACAGGTGGGTCAACACGACCGAGTTGGTCCCGGCGTGGGTGATCAGGGCGATCCGTCGTCGGTCGTCGTTGTCGACCGTGTAGAGGTCGTCCTCGTCGTCCAGCCGCATGATCCCGAGCTCGGCCAGTTCCCGGTCGAGGCCGGTGGTCACGCGCGCATGGAAGTCTCGGAACGATTCGCCACCGTGTGGGGCGGACGCCTCCCACCACTGGTCACGGTCCTGGTGCCGTGACGTCCGCAGCCAGGCTTCGACCTGTTCGGCGGGAGCTTCGTCCCACCCGGGCGGGAACTGGATCTCCAGCGCCCAGTCGGACGTGCGCACGGGGGCGTCGTGGTGGGCGACGATGGCCTCGGCGGTTTGCTGCGAGCGACGGGCAGGCGACACCCAGATCTGGTCGAGATCCAGCTCGGCAGCTGCCGCTCCGACCGCATCGGCCTGCTGACGGCCGAGCGGTGACAGGTCGGGGTCGTTGCGGGCGAGGCCGTCGACGACCCACTGTGGTTGGGCATGCCTGATCATCACGAGTTCCATGGGCGCGACCGTACAGCCAGCCAGCGACACCTCGTCGCGGGCGATCCGACCGACTGCATGGCGTGGCGGAAGGCGACGTGGTTGGCTCCCCGTGCATCGGGGCCCCGGATGCCAGCCGGGCATCGGGGCCACGGACGACAGCCCCGGCTGCCGCCGTCATCAGGATGGCGACACCCCTCGGCCGGACATGGAGGCGATGTGAAGACCATCAGGAGCGTGTCCACGGCAGGCGTGGTGATCATGGTGACGGCGATCACGTGGGCGGTCGTGACGGGCGACTTCGCCGTCGAGGGAGCCGAGATCGTCGGCCTGCCGTGGGGGGTGGTGTCCCTCATCGACATCTATGTCGGGGTGGCGCTGGTCGTGGTCTGGATCCGGTGGCGTGACGGCAACGCCACGGCGCTGGGATGGCTGGTGCTGCTCGTGCTGCTGGGTCATCTCGGTTCGGCGCTGTACGTGGCGTGGCGGGCCTGGACGACGCCGGACGTTCCCACCCTCCTGCTGGGTCCCCGGCGAACCCTTGCCGCCACCGTCAATCCGTTGACGGGCACGGACTGACGACCACGCCGCCCCCGGGAGCCGGGACGGCAGTGACCGTCGCACGTCCGTGCACTCGGGCGCATGGCCGACACGGGCTTGACGAGTGGAGCGACCTCGCCCATGCTGGACGTGGCGGCTTCACGGTCGAAGCCGCGCCAGCGCGACAGGAGCGGGCATGGCCGAGCGAGCACAACATGCCGACGATCCCGAGATCGTGATCAGGAGAACCCAGCCGGACGATGCGGCCGCCTTCGCGGCGGTGCTGGCCGGTCCGCGCGCCGTGTGGGGGACCATGCAACTGCCGTTTCCCTCGACGATCCAGTGGCGCGAGCGGCTCGAGTCGAATCCCGACAGCCTGGTGTCGCTCGCGGCGTGTGTCGGAGATCCCGGAGGCGACGTGGTCGGCAGCATCGCGCTGATGGGCATCGAGGCCCCACGGCAACGTCACGTCGCGTCGCTGGGCATGGCCGTTCGCGATGACTGGCAGGGTCGAGGGGTTGGCACGAAGTTGATGGCCGCCGTCCTGGACCTCGCCGACAACTGGTTGCAGGTGACCCGGGTCGAGTTGAGCGTCTTCCCCGACAACGAGCCCGCCGTGCGGCTGTACACGGCATCGGGCTTCGAGGTCGAGGGCACGTCGCGCCAGGCCGTGTTCCGCGATGGCGAGTACATCGACATCCTCCAGATGGCGCGTCTGCACCCCAGGCTGGCCGCCGAGGCCTGAGCCGTCAGCGGGCCTGCTCCCGCTGGCGGTCGGCGCCAGGGACTGCCGCCGCCTGGGCGCGCAGGGATCGGACCAGGTGGTCGCGTTGCTCGATGACCAGGCGACGCAGCGAGGCCGGGGCATGGTCGTGTGTGTCGAGCCAGGCGGTCACCGCCCTGACGGTGGGATGGTCGGTCGCGGCCAGCCCCGTGATCGCATCACGCGCCGGGGGGAACAACCCGACCACCAGGCGACGGGCGATCGCGATGCTGTGGTCGGTCCACAGGTCGGTCAGGCCGTCGACGTAGTCGTCGGCGAAGCGGGCCGTGAGCTCGCGTTGGTCGGCGCGGCCCCACCCGGCCACCAGCGCCGCGACCGATTCGCTGGCCAGGTCGCGGCGCTCCACCAGTTGCGCCCACGCCCAGTCCTTGGCTGCATCCGTCGGGCGAGCGGCCCGCGCGGTGGCGTGCTGGCGGCGAGTCCGGGCGGTGTCCCGACGACCGAGTTCGGCGTCGAGGTCGGCCAGGTCGGCATGACCAGCAGCGGCAATTTCGACCCATGCCGCCCAGCGCAGATCGCTGTCGACGTCCAGCCCGGGCGGCACGTCGACGCCGTCCAGCAGGCGCCGCAGCCACTGGGTGCGATCGCCGGCCAGGGTGATGGCCAGCCGCGTCCATGCCAGTTGCCGGTCGCTGCCCGCAGCGGTCGAGCGGGCCGTGGCGACGGCAACGTCGTGCAGGCGTCGAGCGGCCGCGACTCGGTGCGACGCCGGCAGGAAGTGGCCGACGGCGCGGCGGACCTGGCCGTGCAGGTTCGCCAGGATGCCGGGATGCTGCTCGGCCGGACCGTGCACGGCCACGCACTCGAGGAAGTCGGCTGCGGGAAGTCGGGCATCGCGGGTGGCGTGCCACAGGCCAGACCAGGCGACGGCGCGGGTCAGCGAGTCGTCCAGTGTCGACAGGTGTGTGCGCAGGGTCGCCGTGCTGTGCGCATCGAGGACGACCTTGGCGTAGGTCAGGTCGTCATCGTTGGGCAGGAGCAGGGCCGGACGCGGCCGGCCCACCAGGTCGTCGAGCATGACGGACGTGGCGGTGAGGTCGACCTCGGCGCGCACGCTGCGCACCAGGTGGTCGTCGACCAGGTCGTAGGCGCCGACCGCGATCCGGTGCGGCCGGGTGACTGCCCTGCCCGTGGTGGGGTCGACCCCGTCCTGGACGAGCCGGGCTGACGTGACGGTGGGCTCGGTGCTCGCGACGCCGCCGCTCGTGGTGTTCGTCGGCTCGTCGGTCGCGACGTCCACCTCCACCGTGACTTCCGACACGCCCGCAGTTTCCAGCCACACGGTCGACCAGGCGCGCAGGTCCCGACCGGAGGTCGCCTCGAGGGCGACCAGGAAGTCGTCGAGGGTGGTGCTGCCCCATGCGTGGCGATCGAAGTAGTCGTTGGCGCCGGCCAGGAAGGCGTCGCGGCCAACCCAGGCCACCAACTGCCTGAGCACGCTGGCGCCCTTGGAGTAGGTGATGCCGTCGAAGTTGAGCTTGGCGGCCTCCAGGTCGGTGATGTCGGCCACGATCGGGTGGGTCGTCGGCAACTGGTCCGCCCGCGACGCCCGCGCCTTGTCGCTGGTCGCGAACGTGGTCCAGGCGGTGCTGAACCGCGTCGCCTCGGCCGTGGCAAGTGTCGCCATGTAGTCGGCGAACGACTCCTTGAGCCACAGGTCGTCCCACCACTGCATGGTGACCAGGTCGCCGAACCACATGTGGGCCATCTCGTGGAGGATCGTGGCGGCACGTCCTTCGCGTTCGGCGTCGGTGACCGCCGACTGGAAGAGGTAGGACTCGGTCAGGGTCACCAGTCCCGGGTTCTCCATGGCGCCCAGGTTGTACTCGGGCACGAAGGCCTGGTCATAGCGATCGAACGGGTAGGCGATGTCGAACACGGCATGGAAGAAGTCGAGCCCCTGGCGGGTGATCGCCACCACCTCGTCGGCATCCAGCGATGACGCCAGGGATTGCCGGCACAGGACTGCCAGGGGGATGGTCAGTGGGGTGGCGTCGCGGGCGGTGCCGGCCCAGCGGTCCTCCACGACGTGGTAGGGCCCGGCCAGCACGGTCGTGATGTAGGTCGCGATCGGCAGTGTCGGTGCGAAGTCCCAGCGCACGGTGTCGTCGTCCACGGCGGTCGCGGCACCGGCCGTGTTCGAACGGACCTCCCAGTCTGGCGGCGCGATGACGTGGAAGGTGAACGGTCCCTTGAGGTTGGGCTGTTCGAAGGTGGCGAAGACGCGGCGGGCGTCGGCGGGTTCGTACTGCGTGTAGAGGTAGGTGCGTCCGTCAACCGGGTCCGTGAACCGGTGCATGCCTTCGCCCGTGCGGCTGTAGGCGCAGTCGGCCACCACCTCCACGACGTTCGCGCCCACGACCAGGCCATCGCTGGCGTCGAGGTGGATGCGGGCGCCGTCGAACGTCGCCGGCTCCACGTCGATCCCGTTGCACGTGATCGTGTGCACCCGCGGGGCCAGCAGGTCGAGCCAGGTGGCCAACCGCCCGGCGTCGTCACTGGCCAGGGTGAACGACAGTGTCGTCTGCGAGGGGAACGTCGTCGCCGAGGTGTCGCGCGCGCGGGAAAGGTCGAGGGTGACGTCGTGGGCGACGTCGCTGACCATGCCCGCACGTGCCCGGGTCTCGGCCCGCGCCAGGTTCGCCGTCTTCGCCGTGATGGTTCGCTCCGGTGTCAGGGGCCGCCGAGGCTACGTGGCCGGCCCCGTCCGCGGACCGCCGGTCCCGCTCCGGCGCCTGGCCGTGGCCGGGCATCAGATGACGGCACGCCGGTACATCCGCACGGCCAGGGGTGCGAAGACCGCGACCAGGCCGATGATCCACGCAACCGCGATCAGGCTCTGGACACCGACGGTCTGGCCGGCCGGCATGGCGCCCTCGCCCAGCATCAACCCGCGGATGGCATTGGCGATGATCGTGACTGGTTGGTGCTCGGCGAAGGCCTGCAGCCACGTCGGCATGGTGTCGGTCGGGACGAACACCGAACTGGCGAAGACGAACGGGAACACGGGGATGAAGATCGCGGACTGGACTGCCTCGGGGTTCTTGATCTTCAGGCCCATCGTGGCCATCACCCACGACAGCGCGTAGGCAAAGCCGAGCGCCAGTCCCACTCCTCCCAGGAACTGCAGCCAGTTGGTCTGGAACCGGAATCCCATCAGGAACCCGGCCACCAGCATCAGCGCCAGGACGAATGCGTTGCGGACGAGGTCGGCGATGGTCCGTCCGGCCAGCACGGCCGACCGTGCCATGGGCAGCGATCGGAAGCGGTCGATCACGCCGTTGCCGAGATCCTCGGTCAGCCCGATGGCGGTCTGGCCGGCGCCGAACACGACGACCTGGACCAACAGCCCGGGAACCAGGAAGTTGATGTACTCGCCGTTGGCCGCGGGCGGGATCGACATGCCCATCACGCCGCCGAAGACGTAGTTGAACAGCAGCAGGAACATCACCGGCTGGATCGTCGCGAACACGAGCAGCTGGGGCAGCCGGACGTTGCGGACCAGGCCTCGCTTGGTGACCACGAGCGTGTCGGTGACCGCGTCGGACAGGCTGATGCGCCCGGGGTTGCCGGAGCCCGTGGGTCGGTCGGTGGGTGCAGTGGCGGTCGTCATCGTCCGGCCTTTCCGGGTGCAGCGGCGATCGTGCGCTGTGCCTCGTCCTCGTCGTGTGCCGTCTCTTCCTCCACCGTTTCGTCGGTCAGGGACAGGAAGACGTCGTCGAGAGTCGGCTTGTGGGTGTCGATGTCGGTCGGGTGCAGGCCGGCATCTGCCATGGCGGTCGTCACCGCGAACAGGGTGTCGGGGCCCTCGGTGGCGGGGATGCGAACGTGGCCATGCTGCCGATCGACGGCGATCTCTCCATGGGCGATCGGCTGGAGCAGGTCGTGGTAGCGGTCGAGGTCATCGACTGGGGCCTCGACCACGATGATCGATCCCCCCAGGGTCGCCTTGAGTTCCCTGGCCGTGCCCTCGCTGATGATGGTGCCCTTGTCGATGACGCCGATGCGGTCGGCCAACTGGTCGGCCTCCTCGAGGTACTGGGTGGTCAGGAGCACCGTGGTGCCGCTGGCGACGAGGTCATTGACCAGTTCCCACACGCCCAGGCGGCTGCGCGGGTCGATCCCGGTCGTGGGTTCGTCCAGGAACATCACTTCGGGACGACCCACCAGGGATGCTGCGAGGTCGAGACGTCGTCGCATGCCGCCCGAGTAGGTGCCGACCTGGCGATCGGCGGCATCGGTCAGCCCGATGGCCTCGAGGATCTCGCCGGTGCGGACCCGGGCCTGCGTGCGCCCCAGTCGATACAGCCGTCCGATCATCTCGACGTTCTCGCGGCCGGTCTGGTACTCGTCGATGGCGGCGAACTGGCCTGCGAGCCCGATCCTGGTCCGGGTCGCGGGGGCCTGGTCGACCACGTCGAAGCCGGCGACGGTGGCGCTGCCCTCGTCGGGCTTGAGCAACGTCGCCAACACGCGGATGAGCGTGGTCTTGCCAGCGCCGTTGGGGCCCAGCAGACCGTAGATGGATCCGGGTTCGACGTCCAGGTCGACGTGGTCGAGGGCGGTGAGGTCGCCGAAGCGCACGACCACACCGCGAGCGGAGACGATCGGTCGGGTGGATTCGGAGCGAGTGTCGGGCATGGTCGGTGCCAGTCGTGGAGGCGATTGCCGTGCGGGTCGCCGGGGGATGGTCTGGAGGTCAGGTCGTGGGAGGTGGGGCGTCGGTCTGCAGCAGGGCATCGGTGTCGAGGCTGGCGTCGAGGAGGGCAAAGACCCGGCGCAGGTGGACGTCGATGCCGGGGTCACCGCCATCCTCGACCCAGCGGTGCATCGCGGTGCGGATGCCTGTCGCCGTCATCGCGCCCAGCATGATGACGCCCGTGTCGGCGGGGTCGCGTTGCGCGCGCGTGGCAATGGCGTCCACGAAGCGCTGTTCGATGGCGTGGAGGGCGCCGCGCCAGCGGATGACCAACTGGGGTTCCCGGTGCAGCATGCGGTGGTGGGCGGCCAGGTTCTCGACAGTGGTCGCGTGGGATGCCATGTGGCCGGCCACCATCTCGCCCAGGTCGATGACCAGGTTGCCGGTCGGGCCGCCGGCCTCGAAGGTGGCGAGGTCGTCGTCTGTCGGGGGAACCGGCATGGAGGCCGTGAGTGCGTCCTCCTTGGTGGGGTAGTAGTTGAAGAACGTGCGCGTGGAGACGCCCGCCCGTTCGCAGATGGCCTCGATCGTGACGTCGTCGAGGCCGTGTGCGCCGACCAGGTCGACCGCGGTTTCGTGCAGTGCCCGCGCCGTGGCGCGCTTCTTGCGTTCGCGCAGTCCCACCGCCTCGGTGCCCGGGTGGTTCGTGGACTCGAGCGTGCCGGCGCCGACCCCGGCGTCCGACTGCTCGGCGTGCGGAGGATGGTTGCGCGGTGAAATTTGCATGGTGCGCAGTTTTGCACACACTGCACGATTGCGCAAGTCGAGGTTCGGCCCTTGTCGGTGGGTCGTGGTGGCGAGGTCGGGTCGGCGAGGCCCTGAGGCGTCGCGAGGCGTGCTCATCGTCACCGCCGGGATGCCGCGATGACGCCGGCATAGGGACCCAGGAACGCCAATGGTTCGTCGGTCACGCCGTCGATCCAGACCTGCGAGATCTGCCCGTCCAGGTACAGGGCGTCGTCAACCTCCAACTCGTCGCGAAACAACGTCGCGAAGTCCCACAGGTTCATGGGCGCGAACGAGATCGCGAGGTGGACGGTGCGGCCGTCGCGGCTGACACCCACGCCAGAACGGATCGCGACGTTCTCGCTGCCCTCGCGGAACTCGGGGTGCACCACGCCGTCCAGGACGAGCGCAGGACCGGACTGGGTTGCCTGCACCACCCCGGTCGGGTCGTAGGCCGTGGCGTCCACCACCTCGGCAGTGCCGTCATCGAGGATGGCGAACACGGCGTTGGGCTTGAGGTGGAAGTTGCCCGCACCATCGGCGAGGTTGAGTGCGCGCAACTCGCGCCCATCGGCCACCAGCAGCCCGCCCGGTGCCAGGTCGGTCGAGAAGATGCCGGCGTTGGTCAGCACTGCCACGTCGGGATGGTCGACCAGGTACTCGCCCAGGTCGGTGCCGTCGGGATCCTGCGGCCAGTCGACGCGCACGTCCCAGTCGTCGAGTGGAAGGGTGATCACGTTCGCGGACCCGATGCCGGCCACCTCGACGTCGGGCGCCGTGGCGGCCCGGGTGGGTGGGGAGGCCGAGGTCGTCGGCGACGGCACGACAGTCGCCTCCGAGCCAGTGACCCCCGGCGTCGTGACGCCTGCTCCGGACTCGTCGGGCGGCGTCGTGACGGGGTCGTCGGACCGTGTCGTCGACGGCGTGGTGGCGGACGCGGTCGGTGTCCCCGTGGGTTCGTCGTCGGACGCGGCGGGCGAGCATGCCGCGGCAGCGGTCACCAGGACGACCGCGACAGCCAGACCAACGGAACGGAGCACGGCCTGCACGGTACGGGACTGGGCTGGCCGTCATTTCCGCCGAACAGGCGTCGTGTGGCGTTGCCCGTGGCGACGGGCCACCCGGGCGGCGCATGGGCGACGGCGCCTCGAGTCCGTCTGGTTCCATGCGACGTCGGAGGTGCAGGGATGGCATTCGAGGACCTGGTCGGACCGGGGTGGGCCGAGGCGCTGGCGCCGGTCCAGCCCGACATCGAGGCGATGGGCCAGTGGCTGCGCGACGAGGGCCGAGCGGGCCGCTCCTTCCTCCCGTCCGGGGACCGCGTGTTCGCCGCGCTGGCCATGCCACTGGACGACGTGCGGGTGCTGGTCGTCGGCCAGGATCCGTACCCGACGCCCGGCCACGCCATCGGGTTGTGCTTCGCGGCCGCACCCGACGTCCGCCCGTTGCCCAGGTCGCTGGCCAACATCTTCACCGAGTACTGCGACGACCTCGACCTGCCGATGCCGGCGAACGGTGACCTGACCCCGTGGGTCGACCAGGGCGTGTGCCTGCTCAACCGGGTCCTCACGGTCAGGCCCGGGACACCGGCCAGTCATCGGGGCAAGGGCTGGGAGGTGGTGACGGACGCCGTCATCGACGCGCTGGTGGCGCGGGACAGGCCACTGGTGGCCCTGCTGTGGGGTCGGGATGCTCGCAACCTGGCACCTCGCCTGGGTTCGATCCCGCGGATCGAGTCCGTGCATCCGTCGCCGTTGTCGGCCCGGCGCGGCTTCTTCGGGTCGCGACCGTTCAGTCGTGCCAACGACGCCCTGGTGGGACAGGGCGCCGACCCGATCGACTGGACCCTGCCCGCCGCGGACGTCGGCGCCACGAGTTGACCCGTGTCAGGCGCTGCCGTTTGGCGGTGTCGACCACCCCACCTGTACGGTCACTGGCCGTTGGGGCAGGTGCCGTGGTCGCTGCTAGCATCGTGCCCCGCGGGTCGCGTGTCAGCACCGCAGGGTTGGGCAGGCACCGATCCCGCGTGCCACCACCGACCCATCGTGGTGCGCCACGACCGACGCAACCCGGCACCGTGAAGGACCCTCGAGGTTCGGAGCCACGGGAACTGGC
>DATFMD010000511.1:0-2970 GCA_035267125.1 Nitriliruptoraceae bacterium
GATGCCGGGTGACAACACCGAGATGACGGTGGAGTTGATTGCGCCGATCGCGATGGATGAGGGGTTGCGGTTTGCCATCCGTGAGGGTGGTCGCACTGTTGGTGCGGGCCGTGTCACCAAGGTCCTCGCCTGACCGAGCGCAGCGAGGTCAGGCGCCTCGCTCCGCTCGGCACACACCTGACCGGCTGCCCTCGATCAGGTACGGAGTTGCTCGCAAGCTCGCAACTCCGGCCTGGGTTCAGCGACACCTGCTGACCTGCCCGGGGCTCGCACACATCCGGCCGGGCAGCAGCTGACACGAACAACCCTTCAGCAGCCGGCGCGCCGCGAGTCGGCGACGCCCAGGCACATGCCCACCCGATACGGTGGTGGGTCACGACCACACCATTGCCCCCCGTTGGGGCCCGAGGAGAACGACCATGGCCAAGAGCATCAACCGGCCGAAGGTGACACTTGCCTGTCCCGAGTGCAAGGAACGCAACTACATCACGACCAAGCACCGGGTCAACCAGCGCGAGCGCATCGAGTTCAAGAAGTACTGCCCCCGCTGCCGCCAACACACCTTGCACAAGGAAACGCGGTAGTTTCAGTGTGGTCCAGTTCAGCCCACCACTGACTGGACCCTGTTCACGGCCCACCGCTTTGCGGTCCGCCGTGAACCGACGGCCCTCGGATCCCACCATCCGGGGGCCGTCACCTTGTTGTGGGGAGCCATTCCTGGACGTTGCGAGCCAGCGAGCAACTCCAGTGCGCCGAGCGCAGCGAGCGCGCGCACCATCCGGGGCCGTCACCCTCGTGGCGGCCGTCACCTCGTCTCCGCGGGGTCCCGTGGCGCCCGCCCTCAGCCCACCGTTCCCGGGCCCTCGCGCGACGCCTCGTGCCAGTGCTCCCGGGTCTGCAGGATCCAGAAGATTGCGAACGCGGCGATCTCGATGACTTCGACGGCAAGCACCACGTGCTCCGAGTCCGTCCCGGCGATGCGCGCCGCCACGACCGCCACGATGGTGGCCACCATGACCGTGGACAGGATCATGTAGGTGGGCCGCAGGCGCTCGTCGCGCAAGCGGTCCTGGCGCGCCGTGATGAACACGGCGACGGCGATGCACACGAACATGCCGATGGCCGCGACGTCGTGGGCCCATCGGGTGAAGGTCTCGCGGAAGAACACGAAGGTCACCAGTGTCACGAGGTAGATGGCTGCAGCACCAAGCAGCCCGAGGTGGGCGGCCGTGCGGGCCTCGGGCCACCGGCCGCGTGGCAGCAGCAGCCACGCGAACGCGATCCCCAGCGGAGCGATGACAAGCAGGGACGTGATGTTGTTGTCGACCTGCGCCAGCACCACCGGGTCGACCAGGTTGTCCTGGCCGGGCAGGACCGTCGGCACCAGAGCGACGATCGGGGCGAACAGGCCGGCGAAGTTGAGGAACGTGTCCTCCCAGGGGTTGGTTCCCTTGATGACGATCAGGGACAGCCCGATGGCGACGAGCGTGCCCACGAACACGCCGCGCACCGGCGTGTACCAGTAGGCACTGATCGACGGCAGCACCGTGAACCCGTCGCGGACGATCTCCACCAGCACGGCCACGGCCAACCATCCGACCGCACCCACCATCCCGATGCGCAGGTAGCGGTACGTGGCGAGCGCATCCGCTCGAGTCAGTGGCCTGGCTTCCATGGCGCCCCCGCGGTCTGGTCGTCGTCCTCAGTCTGCCACCTGGACGTCCGGATCCGGTGCCGGTCGCTCGGCAAGGCGTCCGAGCACGTCATCCACCGAGGGATCGGTGGCGTGCCGCAGGTCCGCCAGCGCTCCATAGACGTCGGCGGCCGCCAGGTGGAAGCCGTCCGGCAGCCCGTGGGCAGCCATCGCCGCTGCCAACTCGCGCAGCTCGCCCTCGAACCGCCATGCCTTGGCGGCCACGGGCCCCACTCGCTCGGTGCGGTCGGCGATGCCGGGGATGGATCGGCGCCATTCCGCCAGCACGTGGTCCTCCACCCCCTCGGCCCGCGCCATGGCCCGCAACGCGAGCAGGAGGGCGGCCGTGCCCTTGGTCCATCCCGCGAAGCCCACCTTGACTGCCGAGGCGGCACCGACGCCGGCGCCGGCCATGACCATCACCTCCAGGGCGTCGTCGTCGAACAGCGCGGCCACGTCCGCGGCTGACGCGCCCGACAGGTAGAGCCGGGTCGGGTGATCGTCGCCGTGCACCGGCGGGCCTCCGATGACGGACCCGTCGACGACGTCGGGAAACATCGTGTCGATGGCGCGCGCCGTGGCGGGTTGCACCGCATTGGCATCCACGTAGGTGCCGGCGAAACCCGTGGCTGCCACGGCTGCTGCCACTTCGGCGGCGGCACCCGGCGGGCACAGCGCGACGATGACGTCGGACTGGGCGGCAAGGTCGGGGATGGTCGCCACGTCTTCCAGACCGCACGCGGTGGCGCGGCGGCGCGTCGCCGCCGACCGCCCCGTGCTCGCCCACACGACGCGGTGGCCGGCCTCGACCAACAGGCCCCCGACGGTGGCCCCCATGGCGCCGGGGTGGATCATCCCGACGACTCGATCATGGTCGGTCCGGCTCATGCCACCTCGAACGTCGGGGGCCCGAGCCTAGAGCGTGATGGCCCGCCCGGGCGCACACCCGGGCTGGCCACGACCCCACCAGACGCTGGTGCGCAGCTGCTCACGGGCTGCCGGGTGCGGCCGCCGGCCTATGCTGGGGTCGATCGCTGCCCCCGACGACGCCCGCGGAAAGGTCCGCCCGGATGGCCCTGGACACGTCACGGATCGGTGGTGCCTACGAGCCCTACGCCTACGAGGTGACACGGGTCAAGATCCGCGAGTACGCGGCCGCGATGGACGAGGTGGATGCGCGCTACTTCTCCGACGGCGACGACTGTGTGGCCCCCCCGACGTTCGCCGCCACCTTCACCATCATGCAGCCGACGTCGGTGCTGCTGGCCGACGACGGG
>DATFMD010000512.1:0-2237 GCA_035267125.1 Nitriliruptoraceae bacterium
ATCGGTGGGATGCCCAGGACGCCGTCGGACAGCCCGACCCGGTACCTGACGACTTCGCTGTCGAAGCAGTCGCAGAGGCCCTGGAGATCTACCTCCATCCCCACTTCCCCGGCGTGGCATCCGACGACGGCGGCCATCACGTCCACCTCGTCGCCGGCGACACGACCTGGGCGCTGCGCATGGACGCCGCCGGCCTCGTGGCCGACACGACGGCATCAGCCCCCGACGTCGCCCTGCACGCAGGTCCGTCGGACATGTGGCTGTTCCTGGTCGGCCGGGTCCCGCTGGAGGACCTCCGGGTCGTCGGCGATGGCGAGGTGGCCACCCTGTTCGCCGACGAGATCGCCAGCCAGTCGGGTCCGGGCTGACCCGGCCGGCCCGCCATCGGGGTTTCCGGGGCGACGCCGTACGGGCTCCGGTGGCTGGGCCACCGCGCCTGCTCCCGATCGTCCGGCGTCATGCCTCGCCGGCCAACGCGTCGACCGTCATGGTGCGCACGAGTGGTGCGGCGATGTGGTGCATGGCGTCGCTGCCCGCCACGAGGGCGATGCCGTGGAGTCGTGTCAGGGCGATGTACTCGGCGTGGAAGGTGTCGGCCCACCCGTGCTCGTTCGCCAGGTTCCATGCGGTGCGACGGAGGACCGCGTCGCCCAGCAGGCGGCGCGGCAGGCGGCACGCTCCCTCGGCCAACTCGAGCGCCTCGTTCGGATCCATCGAGCCGTCGACAACCCCGGCCCGACAGATCGCCAGCGCCTGGGATCGCAGCAGCGTGGGTGCGAAGATCTGGCGCTCCTCGCCGGGGTCGTACCCGCGGCCCGCCAGTGCCACTGCTGCGTGCGCATCGACGACGTAGACCTCCATTGCTGCACCTTCCCGTCGCGCACGCCGAAACGCGTGCACCGCCAGTATTGCACGCGAGGAGAGATCACGACCTGCGGCGGTCGACCTCCAAGTCCCCGACGTCCTTGGCGAACCATCGCTGGGCGTAGGGGTTGTCGTTGTAGCGCTCGATCGGGGTGTACCCGGCGTGCTCGTACATGGTGATCGCGGGTGTGAGGCTGGAATTCGTGTCCAGGACCACCCGGTCATGTCCCAACTCGACCGCCCGTTTCTCCAGCGCCGACAGCATCCTGGCACCGACACCCCGACCACGCCACGCCGGCGCAACCCACATGCGCTTGACCTCGGCCGTGCCGGCTTCGAGTTGCTGCACACCACCGCAGGCAGCCACCTCGTCAGTGGCGTCCAACAGGACCAGGAACGCGCCGTTGGGCGGCCCCATCGCCGCCACGTCGGACTGCCAGGCCGGTCCGGGATCGAACCCGGTGGGGAAAATGGCGTCGAGTTCGGCGAAGTAGGCCGTCATTGCTGCCAAGGCGATCGGACTGGCAGGGTCGATTGCAGCCAGCGTCAGGGCTGGCTGGCCGGTCGCCGCCTCCGGATCACCTGGCTCCACGGACACGTCCGATCAGTGGGCGTGGAACGGCAGCCCCGCAGCCGACATCCATGCCTCGCCCAGCGCCTCGTACAGGCTCGGATGGGCATGGCTGATGGCGCCCAACTCCTCGGGCAGGGCACCCCAGGAGGTCGCGATCGCACCCTCTGCAATCAGGTCGGTTGCCTGCGGTCCCACGATGTGCACGCCCAGGACCTCTCCGGTCGCCCCGGGCGCCACGCCGGGGCCGTCGGCGGCCACCACCACCTTGGCGAACCCGGCCGAGCCGTGGATGATGCCCTTGGCGTTGCCGCGCAACGAGATGGTCGTCGTGGCCACGGCGTCGGCGCCCAACGCGTCGACGGCCTCCTGTTCGGTCAGGCCCACCGACGCCACCTCGGGATTGCAGTAGGTCACGCGTGGCGTGTGGGTGTGGTCGACGGGCACGACGTCGGCGACGTCGGCAATACGGTCTGCGACCACGAACCCCTCCACGAAGGCCGCGTGGGCCAGGGCCAGGGTGGGCAGCACGTCACCGACGGCCCACAGGCCGTCGACATCGGTGGCGCCGAATGCGTCGGCGACCACGAAGCCGCGCTCGTCGAGCACGTCGTCGATGCCCAGGTCGGCCGTACAGGGTCCACGCCCGAACGCCACCAGCACGCGGTCTGCCTCCAACACGGTGGTGCCGTCGCCATGGCTGAACACGACCTCGGCGATGCCGTCGGCGACATCGATGTCCTCGACGGATGCCGACGTCAGCACCTCGATGCCGCGGCCCTTGAACGCCTTGGCGACGGCG
>DATFMD010000513.1:0-7172 GCA_035267125.1 Nitriliruptoraceae bacterium
GGCCACGACCGGCCCGTCGGACCGCGCCGATCCAAGGCTGCTCGGCGTGGTGTCGGCGAAGTCGTAGCCGCCGGAGTACTCGTCCGTCGAGGTCGACGTGACGGCCAGTGCGTCCGCGAAGCGCCCCGCTGCACCGGCTCCGGCCGCGGCGGCGGCGGTCCCGTACCCGGCCTCCGCCTCTGCTTCCACCTCGGCCTCGCTCTCGCTCTCGACGTTCGAGTCCGCACTCTCCGTCTCCGCCTCGTCCGCGTCCTCGGTGTCCTCGGTGTTCTCCAACAGCGCCGGCTCGTTTGCGTCGGCCGGATCGGTCTCGACCGACACCGTGAGCTCGGCGACGCACAACTCCTCGGCCTCGGCCTCGGCCTCGTTGTCGACGCCGGATTCAGTCGGCACACCTGCGACGGCGATGGCCACCGCGACACCCTGGCAGTGCGGATCCTCCGCGCGCACGTACGCCACCACGGTGCCGGCCGCGTCCTCGGGTGGCACCGTCAACTCGATCGTGATGTTCGGGCCGACCGCGGCGGCGGCTGCCGACGCGAACAGGGTGGTCTGGACCTGCGCGTCCTGGTCGAGTGACTCGAAGCCGGCACCGCTCGTGCCGGCCGCTGCGGCGGCTGCGTTCCAACCGACCTCCGCTTCGGCCTCGGCCTCGGCCTCGACCTCGAACAACAGGTCGCCCTCGTCCACGACGGCGTTGGGCAAGCCGTTGCGGTTGCCGGCGGCTGCGGGGCCGGGACGGTCGATCTCCTCCGAGGTCACCTCGCGGCCGTCGAACACCTTGGTCGAGGTCGACGTCGCGGTGGCGGACTCTGCTGCGGTCGGCAGCAGGCCGTTCTCCGCCTGGGCGGCAACGGCGGCTGCGCCGGCCGCGGCGGCGTTGAAGCCGTCCTCGGCCTCGGCCTCCACCTCGACCTCACTCTCGATCTCGATCTCGAGGTTGCCCGTCTGCGGCACGACCGAGCCCTCGGTCGCAAGCTCGGGCCGGTCGTGGGTCTCGACCTCGGGGATCTCTGCCTCGGGGGTGACGGACCTGTTGGGGCGCCTCCCCCGCACGCTCGTTGCTTCGCGGGTCGTCTCGGCCTCCGTGGCAGCGTCGCCCGTGGCGATGGCCTCGGCGGCCACCGAGGTCGTCGGGTCGACGTCCGGCTCGGCGGTCGCCTCGGCCTCGGTGTTCGCGGCGGCCTGGGCCTCGGCGTCGTCACCTTCGAACGGGACCTGGTCGGCGTTGCGCTGCTCGTCCTGGTCGGTGACATGGTTGCGTCGGATGGTGTCGCCGGTCTGGCCGCGGGTGCTCGTCGACGCGGCTGTCGCACGGCTCGTGCGCGCAGTCGCAGCGAGCCCGGACGCCCCACCGGCACCGGAGGCGACGGTGGCCACGGCAGCGCTGCCGTTGCCGGTCTCTGCCTCGGCCTCCGCCTCTGCCTCCGCTTCGGCTTCGGCCTCGAACAGCCCGGCGCCGGGCTTGACCATGTTCGCCCACATCGAACTTGGCGTCCGCCAGGTCGGTGACGAGGTCGTCGTGGCGACGTCTTCGTGGCGGAACAGGGCGGGAGTCTCTCGGTTGACGGGTGCCGTGGTGGTCGAGACCGCCGTGCCGACCCGACCCGACGTCGCCGCGAAGTCGCCGACCCCGACGCCGGTCGCCCCACCGGTGGCGGCGGCCGCGGCGGCGCCCATGTCCACCTCTGCTTCCGCTTCGGCCTCTGCTTCGGCTTCGGCTTCGGCCTCGGTGTCGAGCTGGAGCACCATCGTGTCGTTGGCAGGCACGATGGGGACGTCCTCCTCGCCAATGGCGTCCCCGCTGTCGTCATCCTCGGACGACACCCGTTCGTCGCGATAGTCGACGGACCCGGCGATCGGCGCGGTGGACGCGCTGGTGGCCGACGACGCGTCGGCGGCCCGGCTGGTGTCCCCGGCGACCGGGCGCGAGATGCCGTCCGCGAACAGGTACACGTCGGTGCCGACGGCACCGCTGGCGACCGCTGATCCGGCGGCCGCGCCGGCCGCGCCGTTGCCGGTTTCGGCCTCGGCTGCCGACTCGACCTCCGCCTCGGCCTCACCCTCGGCGGACAACAGGTCGCGCGAGGGGTCGATGATGCCGAGCAACTGGGGACCAGCCGCGCTCCCGGTCTGCGCGGTCTCCTCGGTTTGTGGGGCTGGCCGGCGGGTGTTCAGCGTCGTCGATGCGGAGGTCCGTGCCCCGGACAGCGCGTTGTTGCCCGTCGCAGCCCCGGCGCCGGCGACGCTGACGGCACCAGCGGCGCGGCCGGGTGCCACCTCGACCTCGACGCCCGACTCGGCCTCGGCCTCGGCCTCCGCCTCGACGTCGAAGTCGGTGTTCGCGCCCGCTTCGTCGGTGACCGTCACCTGGGCGATCACCGTCTCGCCTGCCGTCCCATTCCCGCCATCCTGGGTGTAGGGCGTGGCCGCCAGCACGTACTCACCCTCTTCCAGGTCCAGTGGCAGCAGGTCCGACCCGTTGTCGGGCCCGAAGGCGAACGGCGCCTGGTCATCGACCTTGACGACCGCTCCATCGATCTCGAACACCACCGACGCAGGCTCCTTGGAACCGTCGAACCGAGTGACGATCGTGTAGGGCGGCAGGTCGTCGGTCGCCAGGACGGCGGATATCCCCAACTCGTCGATCACCGCATCCGTCGTCGTGTCCACGACGTCGAACCCATCGATCTCCACGGGCTCGGACACGTCGGTCGTCTGGGCACCCGCGACGGTGACGACCGCACCCGCCGGCGGCGCGGGCGCGACCGCGGCTGCTCCAACCAATAGGAGGGCGAGCCCGAATCCGATGGCCGAGCGACGCTGCGGGCGCGCGTGCTCGCGGTGTGACGTGCGGGTGGTCATCTTGCGGCCTTATGGGTCGTCGGGGATGATCGTCTCGATGACGCTAGCGCGACCGATCAGGGGCCTTGCCGAGTCAAGGCCGTGTCACGCAGTCCGACCACGGCGAGCCTTCTGGAACAGGTGGCGAGCGACGGCCACCTCGGTCCCGGCCAGTCCGGTCGACAGGTACAGCGTGGCTGCGTCGGCGGGACGTTCCCAACCAGACGCGGCCATGTCACCGAGGCAGAGGACCTCGTTGAAGACGGGATGCTCGGCAAGCACATGATTCGGTGTCGCCCGCACCTGGGCAGGTGCGTCCGACACCACGAGGTCGGCGGCATCGGCCACTGCGACCGGCAACTCGTGGCGACCAACCTGTTTGGGTCCGACCGTGGACACGTGGCGACCCGCAACCAGGGCATTGTCGGGCACCACCGGTGCCGTCGCATTCGTGGCCATGAGCACGATGTCGACATCCTCCAGCGCGTCCTCGACCTGCGCGACCGGTGTGATCGCCAGGCCGAGCTCGTCGCCCACCTCCTCGGCGAACCGCATGCGTGACGCCGGTGTGCGCGACGTGACGCGGACGTCGGTCAGCGGACGCACCGCGGCGGCGGCGTGCAACTGTGTCCGTGCCTGGACGCCGGCACCGACCACCGCACAGCTGGTCGCGTCGCCCGGTGCCAACAGGTCCACGGCCACACCTCCCAGCGCCCCGGTGCGCAACGGTCCCAGCGCCGCACCGACCACGAGCCCCTGCAGGCTGCCGCTGGCCCGGTCCCACACGGCCACCAGTTGGTCGTCCGTGCCGCCGCTGGTCGTGTCGTAGGCCCGGAATCCCCACGCATCGGGGAGACCGCCGACCGTGAACACCACGTCCTCGTCCTCTTCGGGCGTGATGCCAACCCGCACCCGTGGTGGCGTGGCAGCCATCCCGGCAGCTGCCGTCACGGTGACCTGTCGGCAGACCTCGACGAGCTCGGCCATGTCGGCCAGGGCGACCACGTCGGCGTCGTCGAGCACCTGCACCATCGGTTCACTCCTCGTCGGGCAGGACCAGCGATCCGTCTTCGGCGAGCGGCCAGAACGGGTTCATGGCCACTTCCCAGACGTGGCCGTCGGGATCGGACCAGTAGCCGGAGTAGCCACCCCAGAACACCTCTTCGGGGGCCTTCAATGCCTTGGCGCCTGCCGCCATCGCGCGGTCCCAGGCAGCGTCGACTGCCGCCACGGTCGGGTGGTTCTGCGCCAGCGTGATCGCGCCGGTCCCCAGGTCCGCACCCGGTCGACCCTGGTCGTCTGCGAGGTCGTCGCGGCCGAACAGGCCCAGCACCATGCCGTTGGCCTGGTAGAACACGACCGAGTCCTGGCTCGACGGATGCGGCGTCCACCCCAGGCGTTCGTAGAAGGCCGCCGACCGCTGCAGGTCGGCCACGCCGAGCGTGACGAGCGTGATCCGTTGGTCGTTCATGGCGGCGCCTCTGCGATCCGTGCGGCCCGTCGACGAGCCGTGTGCAACGATCCAACCATGGGACGGGTCGTGTCGCAGCGCTTGCCGACGGTGCCCGAGTGTGCAAGTATCAGGAGGGCAAGCGGTCCCTCCGGGCAGGGGCGGGCCACGACGTCTCGTGTGGGGGAATCACGATGCAAGGCAGACCACGTCCTGGGAATCACGGCACCACGGCGGCCGCGGCCTCTGGCCACCACCGTCCTGCGGTGCGCGCAGTGCTCCCACTCGCCCTGGCGCTCACCCTGGTCGCCACGGGGTGTGGCAGCGACGACGCGGACCCCCAGCCCACGACCGCGGCGACCACTGCGGTCACGTCACCGGAGCCGTCGCCGTCCCCGTCACCGTCAGCCTCCCCGACGGTCGCGGTCGACGACCTCGACGGCCTGGAGTTCACCGTCGGCGAGTCGTTCTGGCACTCGGGCTACATGGTGACGTTGGACTCGGGCAGCGTGGAGGCAGAGCGCGACACGTTCGACGAGGTGACCGGCCACACCCTGACCGTGGCCGGCACGTTCGAGAACCTGGGCGAGGACAACTTCTGGTTCGGGCCCGACCTGGTGATCGTCCAACCCGATGCCACCTACGAGAGCAGCAATCTCGGTGACGTGCCGGAGGCAGCGGGGGGGCTGTCCGTTGCCGGTGAGTTGACCTTCCCGGTCGACGAGGCCTTCGATCCGGACCAGGCCGTGCTGGTCGTCGGCACTGCCGACCAGGCACAGGCCGAGGTGCCCCTGCAACCGGCAGCCGGTGACCTGGTCGACCTTCCTCCGATGGAGGCCGACGTCCAGGGCACGATGTCGGTCGATCCGCTCGACGTGGAGGTCGTGGCGGCCGAGCGCCGCTGGGACATCCCGGTGGACCACGACCAGGCCCCCGCCGGTGAGCAGGCGTTGACGTTGCACCTGACGGTCACCAGTCGCAAGACCGGCAACTGGGGGCTGCCCGACGGGTCATTCGTGCTGTTGACACCTGACGGGACATCGTTGCCCGTCGACGGTTCGGACATGGGGGGCTCGCTGGCCGGCAGTGAGGCGGGCACCGACCACGAGGGTCTGTACCTCAGGTTCCTGGTTCCCGAGGATGCGTCTGGTCAGTACGCCCTGCGAATGGACCCGCCGGAGTACTGGTTCGCGGACGAACCGGCCGAGACGGAGTTGGCGTTCACTCTCGAGTGACGGGGTTCGCACGTTCGTGCAATTCGCCCGACCAAACCGCTGTCGCCGTGGCTGCGAACTCCGTGGTGGGAACCGCCACCACCACCTCGAGGATCGCATGCACACATCACTCGCACGACGTCTGTCCATCGCCGCCACCACGCTGGCCATGGTCGCCATCGGCACCGGCACGGCCGGCGCCCAACCACCACCCCATGCCGCCGCCTCCAGCGACGGGCCGGGAGGTGGATCGGGCAACGCGGCCGGCAAGGCTTCGTCCGGCCCGGCCGACCGCTTCTGGGTCGACACGTTGGTGGACACCGTGGACGCCGACATCGGCGACGGCCAGTGCGAGGACGCCGATGGCGACTGCTCGCTGCGTGCCGCCGTGCAGGAGGCCAACGCTGCAGGTGAGCGCGTCCGCATCCGCCTCGACAAGGGGGCGACCTACGTGCTGGACCGTTCCGGTGCCGGCGAGGACTTCGCTGCCACGGGCGATCTCGACGTGACCGGCGACGTGGTCGTCAAGGGCGATGCGACCATCGACGCCACGGGACTCGGCGACCGCCTGTTCGACGTGGCTGGCGATGCCGCACTGGCACTCGACGGACCCGACCTGGTCGGGGGCACGCCGCCGTCCGGCGAGAGTGGCGGGGCGATCCGCAGCGCCGGCACCACCGACCTCAAGAAGGCCGACGTCAGCGACTCGGTGGCCGAGGGCCCGGGAGCGTCCGGGGGCGCCGTGTTCAATGCAGGTGGCCACTTGGCCATCAAGAACTCGACGCTGTCGGCGAACCACGCGTCCCGCGCAGGTGGGGCGATCGAGGCCAACGCGGGCACGACCGAGCTCAAGAACGTCGAACTGGTGGACAACTCGACCGGAGCCATGCCCGGCAATGGCGGCGGACTGCACCTGACCGGTGCGGGCGTCGTCGACGTGCGTGACTCGATGGTCAGTGGCAACACGGCTGCCGCCGAAGGTGGCGGCCTGTGGAACTCCGGGTCCGGGACCATGACCGTGACCGACACCCACCTGGTCGGCAACACCGCCAGCGGAGACCTTGCCGACAACGGCGGGGGTGCGCTGTTCAACGACGGCGGGACGCTGACGGTGTGGCGTTCGACCATCGCCGACAACGCTGCCGACGGCAGCGCCGGCTCGGGTGGCGGCATCCTCAACGACAGCGGCTGGCTCGTCGTCACCGACACCTCGATCACCGACAACACCTCCAACCGCGCAGGTGGCGGCATCGAGGCCGTCGCCGGCACCACGGACCTCGACCGCGTGGACCTGTCCGGCAACTCGACGGGGGCTGCACCCGGCAACGGCGGAGGACTGCACCTGACGGGTGCGGGTGACGTCACCGTGACGTCCTCGCTCGTCGCCGACAACACGGCTGCGGCCGAGGGTGGCGGCCTGTGGAACTTCTCGACGGGGACGATGACCGTCGCCGACACCACGATCGTCGGCAACGTCGCGTCCGGTGACAGCGCCACCCAGGGTGGCGGCGGCCTGTTCAACGACGGCGGCATCCTGGTCGTGACGGACTCGACTGTCGACGACAACGTGGCCAACGGCACCTCCGGGTCCGGCGGCGGCGTGCTCAACGACCAGGGGATGCTGACCGTGGTCGCGACCTCCCTGTCCGGCAACACCTCCAACC
>DATFMD010000514.1:0-8037 GCA_035267125.1 Nitriliruptoraceae bacterium
CGCCACGAATGCGCGTGCCGCCGTCAAGTGCGATGCGCTGATGCTCGACGACGAGTCCCGCACCGACACCTACCCCTACATGGAGATCGGTGAGGAGGACGCCACCATCGAGCACGAGGCAACGGTCTCGAAGGTGTCAGACGAGCAGTTGTTCTACATGCAGGCGCGTGGCATCGACGAGGACGAGGCCACTGCGATGATCGTGCGCGGCTTCATCGAGCCGATCGCCCGCGAGTTGCCCATGGAGTACGCCGTCGAACTCAACCGCCTGATCGCGCTCGAGATGGAGGGTGCGATCGGATGACGACCTCGATCGACACAGCCACCCCAGGGGTGGCCACTGAGCCGACCCCCCAACCGACCCTCGACACGCTCGACGAGGCCCATTTGGCCTCCCAGAGCAGGGACACCGGCGAGCCGTCCTGGATGGCCGATCGTCGCCAGCAGGCCCTGTCGACCTGGTCAGGCCAGTCGTGGCCGGACCGCAAAAAGGACGAGTTCTGGCGCAACACGCCGTTCGCTCGTCTCGTCGACGTGGGCCGACCGTTGATCACCGGCGCCGACCATGACGGTGACCACACCGTCGAGTTGGCCGTCGGCGTCGTCGACCATCTCGATGCGCCCGCCGCCACCGTGACCATCGTCGACGGGGACCTGCTCGACGTGCGCGTGGACCAGTCCTGGGCCGACCAGGGCCTGGTCGTCGTCGGCCTGCGCGATGCCGCCGCCGGACCGTGGGCGGGCATCGTGTCTGAACACCTCGGCTCGCTGACGACCACCGGCCACGGCAGTGGCGCCGACGAGGATCGCACCATCAGCGCCAACGACGCTGCATGGGATGCCGGCGTGTTCGTCTACGTGCCGGCCGAACTGGAGGTCAAGGCCCCCATCGGCATCCAGGCACACGTGACCCGTCCGGGCGTGCACCAGCCCCGGATCCTGGTCAAGGCCGAACACCACGCCACGGCGCGGGTCGTGCTCGAACACGTGGGCGGCGACCTGGGCGACGTGGAACGCACGAGTCGGGTGAAGGCGCCGGCCGTCGTCAACGAGGTCGTCGAGGTCATCGCACGCGACAGCGCCCAGGTCGACGTGGTGTCGGTCAACGAGCACGGTGACGACGTCGCCTACCTGGCCCTGCAGAAGGCCGCCGTCCACCGCGACGCGACCGTGCGCCACCTGTCGGTGACGCTCGGCGGCGCCACGGTGCGCATCCGACCCGAGGCCGACCTGGTCGGGCCCGGCGCATCGGCCGTGTACTCGGGCATCTACTTCACCGACGAGGGCCAGCACTTCGACGTGCAGCCCTACATGCGCCACCTTGCCGGTCACACGACCTCCAACGTGCTCTACAAGGGCGCGCTGCAGGGCGATTCCCGCACGGTGTTCCGTGGCAACGTGTTCATCCACAAGGATGCCAAGGGCTCGGACACCCAGGAGGACAACCGCAACCTGATCCTGACCAAGGGTGCGCGGGCAGACTCCACACCGTTCCTCGAGATCGAGTGCGCCGACATCACCGCCGGCCACGGCTCTGCCACAGGGCAGATCGACGCCCGCAACCTGTTCTACCTCCAGGCTCGCGGCATCGAGCGTGCCGACGCGCTGCGACTGATCGTGCTGGGCTTCTTCAACGAGGTCCTCGACCGCATCGACATGCCGGTCGTGGCCGCCCGAGCCCAGGCCGCCATCGAGGGCGAGATCGCCATGACCGACCTCGACCGTGTCACCGTTTCCGAGGTCGCGCCCAACACGCCCGACTGACGCCACCCCGGCTGCGGCCACGTCGCCTCCAGCCACCACGACTTTCCACGGGCCCCAGGCCCCACCTGCAAGGACCACGAACAATGGCAGAACTCGAAATCCGCGACCTCACCATCCGGGTCGATGGCAGTGACATCCTCAACGGTGTCACCCTCGACCTCGAAAAGGGCAAGACACTGGCACTTATGGGGCCCAACGGCTCGGGCAAGTCGACGCTGGCCTACGCCATCGCCGGCCACCCGGCCTACGAGATCACCGGTGGGCAGATCCTGTTCAACGGTGAGGACATCGCCGACTGGACTCCCGACGAGCGCAACCGCGCCGGGGTGTTCCTGGCGATGCAGTACCCCGTCGAGGTGCCCGGTGTCTCCCTGACCAACTTCCTGCGCACCGCCGTGAATGCTCGTCTGGACGAGGACAAGCCCGTTCGCGAATTCATGGGTGACCTTCGCACCGCGATGTCCGACCTGCAGATCGACGAGTCGTTCCTGCAGCGCAGCGTCAACGAGGGCTTCTCGGGTGGCGAGAAGAAGCGCTTCGAGATCCTGCAGATGGCGCTGCTCAAGCCCCAGATCGCCGTGCTCGACGAGACCGACTCGGGGCTTGACGTCGATGCCCTGCGCGTGGTGTCGGAAGGCATCGACAGCCTGCGGGGCCCCGACCTGGGCGTCCTGGTGATCACCCACTACACCCGCATCCTGCGCTACGTCACCCCCGACGAGGTGCACGTGATGCTGGATGGTCGCATCGTGGCGTCGGGCGGACCGGAACTGGCCGACGAACTCGAAGACCACGGTTACGAGCATTACGTGGTCTCGGCCTGACCGACGGTCGCCGGGACTCGTATCGTGGGACAGACCCCGCCGCTGGACCACACCAGCCGTGAGGCAGACCCAGCCAGCAAGGACCAGACCATGAGTGCCACCACCACGCGCCCCGCGCTGGGGGCGGCTCGCCGTGTCGACTTCCCGACCCTGTCCCGCACCGTCCACGGCAAGCGGCTGGCCTACCTGGACTCCGGGGCGTCGTCCCAGACCCCCCAGGTGGTCATGGACGCCATGGATCGCTACTACAGCGAGTACCGCTCCAACGTGCATCGTGGCGTGTACCAGTTGGCCGAGGAGGCCACCGACCACTACGAGTCGGGCCGCACCGGCATCGCCCGGTTCCTGGACACGCCCGCCGAGGGCGTCGTACTCACCAAGAACGCCACCGAGGCCATCAACCTGGTGGCGTACTCATGGGTGCGCCACAACCTGGGACCCGACGACGCCATGTTGACCACCAGGATGGAACACCACGCCAACTTCGTGCCGTACCTGCACGCACGACAGGACCGCGGCTTCGACCTGCGCACGATTCCGTTGACGTCCGACGGCCGCCTGGACATGGCGGCGGCGCAGGAGCTGTTGGCCGACGGCAAGGTGCGGTACCTCGCGCTGGTCCACGTCTCCAACGTGTTGGGCACGATCAACGACGTCGCGGCCCTGGCCGAGATGGCCCGTGCGGCAAATCCCGACTGCGTCGTCCTGGTCGACGGGTCGCAGGCAGCACCGCAGATGCCCGTGAGCGTGCGTGACCTCGGTGTGGACTTCTACGTCCTGACCGGTCACAAGATGTGCGGGCCCACCGGGATCGGTGTGCTGGCAGCACGCCCGGAACTGCTCGACTCGATGCCGCCGTTCCTGGCCGGCGGCGACATGATCCTTGACGTCACCCTGGACTCGTTCACCACCAACGAGGTTCCGCACAAGTTCGAGGCCGGTACCCCGATGATCGCCGAGGCCGGAGGCCTGGGGGCCGCGGTCGAGTACCTGGAAGCCCTCGGCATGGACAACGTGCGCGCCCACGAACACCGAATGGTCGGCGCCATGCTCGACGCACTGCACAGCGTGGATGGCGTCACGGTCTACGGACCGCACGACGTGGACCTGCGTGGCGGGGCAGTCTCGTTCGCCCTCGACGGTGTGCACCCCCACGACATCGGGGCCATGCTCGACAGCCACGGGGTGGCCATCCGCGTCGGTCACCACTGTGCCAAGCCGCTCATGCGGGAGTTGCAGGTCAACGCGACGGCTCGTGCCAGCGCCTACCTGTACAACGACCTCGACGACCTCGAACCGCTCGTCGCGGGCCTGCAGGAGGCGCGCTCCTTCTTCGCCCGCTGACAGGCGGCGGCCCGGTGGGGTCCAGGCCCGCGGTGGCGTGGCCGTGCCAGCCCGCCCGATAGTGTCTGCGCGCATGACGCCAACTGATTCCGATGACCTCCGTGCCGCCGCATGGGCCGGTGTCCGCGGCGTCGCACCGCTGCTGTTGGGGGTGGCGCCGTTCGGGCTGGTGGCCGGCGTGGCGTCGATCGAGGCCGGCATCGGGCTCGCCGGCGCGGTCGGATTCTCCACGGTCGTGTTCGCCGGGGCTTCCCAGATCGCTGCCATCAACCTGATTGCCGAGGGCGCCCCGCTCGCCATCGCCGTGCTGACGGCGCTGGTGATCAATCTGCGCATGCTCATGTACTCGGCGACGCTCGCGCCCCACTTCGGCCGGGTCCCACGGACACGGCGCACGGCGGGTTCCTACCTGCTCACCGACCAGGCCTTCGCGGTGAGCATCGTCGACTACGAGTCGCATCCCGAACGCAGCGCCCACGAAAAGTTCGCGGTCTACCTCGGCGCCGGCATGTCGTTGTGGTGCACGTGGCAGGTGTCGACCATCGTCGGTGCCGTGGGCGGCGGCGCGATCCCCGAGTCGGTGCCGTTGGGCTTCGCCGTGCCGCTGGCGTTCCTGTCACTGCTGGTTCCGGCAGTGCTCGACCGGCCAACCCTGGTGGCGGCGATCGTGGGGGGCACGCTTGCAACCGTGGGTGCCCAGTGGCCTTCCAACATCGGGATGCCGATCGGCGCCCTGGCGGGCGTGATGGCGGGCTGGCTCGTTGCCCGTCTGGACATGGAATCCGCGCTCGCGGCCATGCCCGGGCAGGGCCATTCGGCATCGTCGGCGGCCGAGGACCACTCATGACGTCGTTGCCGTCGGCCGCAGTGGTCATCGCCATGGTGGTGATCGGGATCGGCACGTTCGCGATGCGTGCGAGCTTCGTGTCCATCGCCGACCGGCTGATGGTGCTGCCCGATGACGTGCGCGTGATCCTGCGCATGGTTCCGGCAGCGGCGATGGCGGCACTGACGCTGCCGGCCCTGTTGCGGCCGGGGGGCGTGTGGGACCCCTTCGGACCGCGCGCGATCGCGGGCCTCATCGCAGGCATCGTGGCCTGGCGGACGCGCAGCGCGTTGCTCACCGTCATCGTGGGACTTGTCGCGGTGGTCGTGCTGCAGCCGCTGTTGGGCTGATCCGCGTCGTCAGACCGTCGAGTAGCCGGTTGCCGCGTGGGGCGCCAGCGCCGCGACGTGCCGCGCGCGGGCAACGTCGGACAGCGGCGAGTCAGGGCCCTGTTCGAGGGTGAAGTTGCCGAACGCGTCGTGGCCGCGGGCCAGTCGCGCCGTGATCGGCGGGCCCGCCTGTTGCCGGACGCGCGTGGCGGCGTAGCGAATCGCGAACCCGATCCTCGGTTCGCCGGTGGTGTTGGGACCGGAGGCATGCGGGCACAGCGCGTGGTGGAACGACACCTGTCCGGGATCGAGTTCCACGATCGCTGCACTGGTTTCGTCGACGTCGACGGCAAGTTCCTGGCCCTTCGACAGCATGTTGTCGTCACTGGGTCGTTCGACGTGCGTGATCCGCCCCCGGTGGCCGCCGGGCGAGTAGCGCATGCAGCCGTTGTCGGCGGTCGCCGGTGTCAGAGCCACCCACGCGGTCAACATGTCCCAGGGGGCCAGGTCCCAGAAGTTGACGTCCTGGTGCCACGTGATGCGCTTGGGGGAGTGGGGGTGCTTGATGAAGACGTCGGCGCTCAGGGCGAGCACGTCGTCACCCAGGATCGGGGCGACGAGATCCGTCAATCGACGGTCGCGCAGCAGCGCGTCGAGCGACGGCAGCAGCAGGTAGGTCTTCTGGGACCACGGAACGGGATGTTCGAGCAGGCCCCGGTCGGCGAGGTCGAGCACCTCGGCCGCCACCGGCGCCACCTCGAAGGGTGAGAACGCGTCAAGCGGGAACAGGAAGCCGTCACGGTTGAAGCGTGCGACCAGGGCGGCGGAACGGGTGGATGCGGCGGTCATGGACATGTGCGGATCCTCGGCCCCCGTCGCCGAGGTGGCGAGGATGGCAGCGAAGTTTCGCACACGCGTACGGGCACCGTCAACAACGACCGGGCGTACAGGCAGGGCCACACCCAACCGTCTGCCCGGGGCTCTCAAGGGCCCTCGGGCCCGATCGGGTCGAGCGCCGCCGTCGTGTAGTTCGCACCGGAGTTCCACAGGATGAACCACTCGTTGCCGGTGGCCTCCGTTGTGGCGTCGATCTGTGCCCGCACCTCGGCCTCGCCGTAGCCGCCGAAGTCCTGCAACCACGGCATGACGACCGTTCCCGTGGGCTCGAGCACGCCCTGGAAGTCGGCCAGCGACTGCTGCACGATCTCGTAGGGCGCGTCGACAGGGGAGGAAAGGCCGTACTCGCCGGGGCCCCAGTGGTTGGGATAGACCATCGGCGAGACGTAGTCGAGGTGGGGCGCCATTGCGGGGATGTCCTGCGCGATCTCCAGTGGGCGAGTGACGGCGATGCCGAACACGGACGCGCCGACCCACACCCCCCGGTCGCGCAGGAGCGGGTAGGCGGCGGCCATGACTTCGACGACGGCCTCCTCGGGAGTGCGGTCGCCGATCCCCGGGAACACCATCGCATCGAGGGCGCCGTCGGGTCGGCGGATGTAGTCGTAGAGGATGTCGTCGAAGCCGAGCGCGGCTGCCTCCATTGCGATGTCGATGTTGTACTGCTGCACGTCCGCGTTGGCGGGGTTGGTGAACGCGAACTCGCCGTAGCTGCCCGTGAAGGGTTGGCCGTCCGTGGTCTGGGTGACCATGTCTCGCCGGTCGTTCTCCCATGCCCACTGGGCCAACTTGGTGTCCTTGTAGACGACCAGGCGCCCGATCACGCGGGCACCCAGGTCGTGGATCTGCTGGACCGCAGCTGCCGCGTCGAAGTTCTCGTTCATGGCGTCGGCCCCGCTGTCATTGGCCAACGGGACGTCGGAGTCGAAGCCGATGTCGCCGGCCTCGTCCTTGACGTCGAGTTGGACCGCGTCGATCAGGCCGGCCTCGACCATCTCGATGATCGGCGTGCGCTTGGGTTCGTACTGCCATGCCGACGGCGTGGTGTGCACGGCGCGGCCGCCCGGGTAGGACACGATCACCGGTGCCGTGGCGGTGACCTGGTTGCCCGCGGCGTCGAATGCGGTGACGGTGACCTCGGCGGGCGTGTGGGGCCAGGTGGCCGTGCCGGTGCCGTCCGCGTGGGTGACCTCGGCGTCGACGGCGGTGACCTCGGATGCGTCGGTGGTGGTGAAGGTCACCTCCAGCGGGTCGGCCAGCCCCGCGGCCTCGATCGTGTCGGGAAGCTCGACCTGCGGCGGCGTCGTGTCGAGGGTGAACGTCAGCGATGTCGTGGTCGGGTCGTGCAGCAGCGTGTCCGCGCCGGCGGTCACCTCCAACACGTGGGTGCCGTCGGCCAGTTCGGCAAGCCGGCTTCCCGTGACCGTCACGATCGTGGTCCCGTCGTCACGCGTGGTGGGCTCGTCCGCGGTGGGTTCGTCACCCGTGGTGGCTGCGCCCGCAGCGCCGGGGGAGGCCGCAGTGGAGGATGGGGATGCCGGGGAGGTCGCAGTGGAGGATCGGGTTGCCGGGGAGGTCGCCGACTGGCCATCGATCGTGACCGTCACGTCCTGGGCAGCAGCCCGCGCAGTGATCGTCACGGTGGTCGCGGCCACGTCTTCGGCGTTGAGCGTGGCGTCTGGCTCCAGCCCCTCGATGACGATGGTGTCGCCGGCAGCTGCCGTGGTGTCAGCCGACTCGGACATGGGCTCGTCGGTCGACGTTGGAGCGGCGGCCCCCGAGCAGGCAGCCAGCACCAGCGCACACGCAGTGACGACGCCGACGCGACGCCACGTGGCTGCGGCAGGGAACGGGCGGGCAGGGATGGTGAATGATGGCAAGAGAAAGCCTCCGAGCAAGGACGAGCTGGGCGCATGTGACGTGCATGGGGGCATTGCGAGGGCGACTGAGGACCAAGGCGATGATGATCGAGCCGTGCGAGGTCGCGGAATGGTATGCCACCGCGGATCACGTCGCGGACGCGGTCCGCGCCAACGGTCGAATGACCGCCCGG
>DATFMD010000515.1:0-14071 GCA_035267125.1 Nitriliruptoraceae bacterium
AGCTCGGCAGTCATGGCGGTCTCGACATAGCCCGGGGCGACGGCGTTGACCGTGACCCCCTTGCGGGCGACCTCGCGCGCCGTCGACTTGGTGAAGCCGATCAACCCGGCCTTGGCAGCACCGTAGAGGCCTTGGCCGGCGTTGCCCCGCAATGCCACGATCGACGAGATGTTGACGATGCGGCCGTAGCGAGCACGCATCATCGGACGCACGGCGGCCTTGGTGGCCAGCATCGATCCTCGCAGGTTGATCGCGAGCGTGCGATCGATGCGATCGGCATCGAGTCGCAGCAGCAGGTCGTCGTCGGCGATGCCGGCGTTGTTGACCAGCACGGCCAGGGTGCCGGCCTCGGTGGCCGTGGCCACGGCCTGGTCGATGCTGTCGGAGTCCGCAACGTCGACCTGGACGGGGGTCGCGTCGCGGCACTCGTCCGCGACCGCCCGTGCCGCGTCGGGATTGCTGCGATACCCGACCAGGACGTGGTGGCCGGACTCCGACAGGTGGCGACAGATCGCGGCGCCGATGCCACCACTGCCACCGGTGACCAGGGCAACGGCATCGTCGGGGCGGTCGGCAACGGGACGGCTCATGGGTTCCTCCACGTCAGCAGTGTCGAGCCCCACGTCAGTCCCGCACCGAACGCGGTCAGCAGGACGCGGGTGCCGTCGGGCAGTCGACCATGGTCGCGGGCATCACCCAGGCACAGCGGGATGGACGCGGACGAGGTGTTGCCGTGCAGGTTGACGGTCGTGTGGCATCGATCGGCAGGCACACCCAGTTGCGCGGCAACGCCGTTGAGGATGCGGATGTTGGCCTGGTGTCCGACGAAGAGGTCCACGTCGTCGACAGTCAGGTCGGCCTGGTCCAGGACGCGCTGCGACGAGGCGCTCATGTTGGCGATCGCGAAGCGATAGATCTCGCGACCCCGCATGGTCAGGAAGTGGCGTCGGTCATCGATCATCTCGGCGTCGACGGGCACGGCCGAACCGCCTGCCTCGATGTAGAGCCCGGACGGGTCGGCACCGTCACTGCCCAGGTCGAACGGACCCAACTCGGCGTTCTCGTCCGGCCCGAGCACCACGGCGCCGCCGCCGTCACCGAACAGGATCGACACGGAGCGGTCGCTCGGGTCCACGATGCGCGTCATGGTCTCGGCCCCGATCAACAGGATCGGTGCCGTGCCCGCGGTCACCATCCCGGTGGCGGCTTGCAGGCCGTAGACGAATCCAGAGCATGCGGCATTGAGGTCCATGGCGGGGGCGTCGATGCCGAGCTTCGCAGCCACCATCGGTGCACATGCCGCAATCTTGTAGTCGGGCGTCGACGTTGCCAACAGCACCATCTTCACGTCACTGGCGACCAGGCCGGCGTCGTCGAGGGCGCGACGGGCGGCCTCGACGGCGATGTCGGAGGTGGCCTCGCCGGTCGCGGCGCGATGGCGCTGCTCGATGCCCGTTCGCGCCCGGATCCATTCGTCGCTGGTGTCGAGGGTGGCAGCGAGGTCGTCGTTGGTGACGACCTCGTCGGGCAGGTAGGTGCCCAGGCCGAGGATCGCGACCCCGAACGACCCCGTCGGGCGGTCTCGGGTCGCGTCGGCGTGCGGGTGCGGACTCACGGTGTGCTCCACGAAGGTGTCGTCGGAAGTACGGAGCCCGGGCGCGGGCTCGGGCATGGGGCCATGGTGCCACGGCCCCCGGCGTGATCTCAGGCGCGGGCAAGCCAGACGACGCCGTCGCCGACGGCAACCGGCTGGGCCAGGTGCGCAAGAAAGCCGCGAATGAGACCGGCGCGTGGCGTCGTCAGTTCGACGGTGCGACCGCCGATGTCGACCGTGGCGACGACGTCGCCGGCGGCGACTGCGGTCCCCTCGTCGACGAGGCTGTGGACGCGACCGTCCGAGGTGGACGTCACCACGGTGCAGGACGGGATCGGGATCATGGCAGTGCCTTTCGGTCAGGCCTGGGACGGTGCAAGCATCTCGACGAGATCGGCGACGTCAGCGGGTGACGCCACGGTGGTGCAGGGCGTGGAACGAACGGTGCGCTTGGCGCAACTGGCCAGGATGCCACCGGGACCGCACTCGACGAGCAGGTCCACGCCGAGGTCGTCGACGAGCGTGCGCTGGACGTCGACCCACCGAACCGGTGACAGGATCCCGTCGACGAGTCCCGCAGCAACTGCCGCACCGGACGTGCGCACGGCTGCGTCGACACCGGCAACGAACTGCATGGTCGGGTCGGCCAGGTCTGCGGCCTCGAGCACGTCCGACACCGGTGCGACGGCCGGCGTCATCGCCGGCGAGTGGAACGCACCCTCGACCTGCAGGAGCCTGGTTCGGCCTCCAGCCTCGGTGGCCAGGGCACACACGGCGTCCACGGCTTCGGGGGTCCCCGCGATGACCACCTGTCCCGGGGCGTTGTTGTTCGCCACCGCGGCGTCGGGGACCTGTGCCACCAGTCCCTCGACGACGTCCAGGTCGAGCTTGAGGATCGCTGCCATCGTGCCCGGTGAGGCGGCGCAGGCCAGCCCCATCGCGCGACCACGTTCACTGACCAGTCGGGCACCCGTGGCGCGATCGAGCACGCCGGCTGCAGCCGCCGCGGTCACCTCGCCGAGGCTGTGACCGGCCACGACGTCCGGATGGATTCCCGCCGTTGCCAAGGCGTCGAAGGCCGCCAGCGACACGGCGTAGATCGCGGGCTGCGCCAACGCCGTCGATGCCGCGCAGGCATCGGCGTCGTCGGCCGCACTGCGCAGGTCGTGGCCGCTGGCCTCCCCGACGACGTCGAGGACTGCCCCGGCGGGGTCACCAGCCCACTCGCTCGCCATGCCGGACCGCTGGGCGGCGTGGCCGGGGAACAGGAAGGCGATCGTCGGCATCGGGGCGGGATCCTCACGGTGGCGGTCTGAACATGACATCAGTGTCAATATTGACACGCTCGTCAAGTCAGGTCAAGGCCACCGGGTGTCTCGATGGCCGTGACCCGCGCCTGGCCCGCCGCACGCAGAGCGCCCCTCGCGCACCCACAAGCGCAGCAAACGGCGGCGCCGAGTCGCTTGTGCCCAGTCTCACAAGTGGCGGCAACCACGGAGCGCAGCCGCCACCAGCCTCGCCGGACCACTCCGCCATTCCGTGCGCTCAACGCACGTCCGGTCGGTGCCCGGCCTACAGCGTCACGGATCGCACCGTGTCCGCGCCGATCTCCGCGCCGATCTCCTCGAGCACGCCGGGTGCCACGGCGGCGTCAAGTGCCAGCGCCATCACGGCTTCGGCGGGATCGGCCACGCGCCCGACCTGGGCGGCTGCGATGTTGACGTTGCGGCGGCCCAGCATGGTCCCGACCGCACCCATCACCCCCGGGCGATCGGCATAGCGGAAGAAGGCCATGTGCTCGGACGGCTCGATGTCCATGTCCGAACTCCACACCTCCACCAGTCGTTGTCGACCCGATGACAACACCGTGCCGGCCACGCGGACGAGGTTGCCGCCCCGATCGTGGCCTTCGACGCGCACCAGCGACACGTAGGACTCGGCATCCGGGGCCGTCGTCTCTCGCACCTTGAGACCGCGGTCGCGCGCCAGCAGGGGGGCGTTGACGAAGGTGACCGGCTGGGAGCACCCCGGCGCCAGCGCTCCCCGCATCACCGCCAGTCCCACCGACGACGTGTCCCTCGCGGCGATGTCGCCCACGTACTCGATCGAGATCTCGCCACCCGAGGCGTCGGACAAGCCCGCGAACACGCGCCCCAACACCTCCCCCAGCCCCAGGTAGGGCTTGAGGTCCTCGTCGACCGGACCGCCCTCCACGTTGACGGCCGTGGGCACGAATTCGCCGGCCAGGGCCAACTTCACCGCCTCGGCCACCTGGGTCCCGGCCTTGTCCTGGGCCTCGGTCGTGGACGCGCCCAGGTGGGGCGTCACCACGACGTTGGAGAGGTCGAACAGGGGCGACGACGTCGTCGGTTCGGCATCGAAGACGTCCAGTGCGGCACCGGCGATGACACCGTCACGCAGGGCATCCGCGAGGTCCTCCTCCACGACGATCCCGCCGCGAGCGACGTTGACCAGTCGGGCCGTGGACTTCATCTTGGCCAGCCGCCCGGCATCGAGCAGGCCCACCGTGTCGGCATTGCGGGGAAGGTGGATCGTGAGCACGTCGGCCTCGACCAACACCTCCTCGACGGTCGTGCGCAATTCGACACCCTTGCGTGCCGCCTGCTCCGGCGACACGAAGGGGTCGTAGGCCACCAGGCGCATGCCGAATCCCGCCGCCCGTTGCGCGACCAGGGACCCGATGCGACCGAGGCCCAGGATCCCCAGTGTCTTGCCGAACAGTTCCGTGCCCGACCACTTGTTGCGTTCCCACGAGCCCGTGACCAGCGCCGCATGGGCCTGGGGGATGTTGCGCGCGGACGACGTGATCAGGGCCATGGTGTGCTCGGCCGCCGAGATGATGTTGGACTGGGGTGCGTTGCACACGATCACGCCGGCCTCGGTTGCCGCCGCAATGTCGACGTTGTCCAGGCCGACGCCGGCCCGCCCGATCACCTTCAGGTTGGTGCCGGCAGCGATGACGTCGGCATCGATGGCGGTCGCCGACCGCACGACAACCGCGTCGTAGTCGGGGATGGTGGCCAGCAACTCGGGTGTGGTCAGCCCGGTCTTGACGTCCACGTCGTGGCCGTCGGCCAGCGCGGCCACCCCGGCATCGGAGAGCTTGTCAGCGACGAGAATGCGCACGGTGGTGCCTTGGTTCGAATTGCGATGGGGTGGACGGTCCGGGCTCGGATGTCGATCCGAAGGGTACGCCGCAGGGCACGGACTCCCGTCAGCACGGGGGGAACCGTGCCAGCCATGGCATCCGGGTCAGGAGGTCGCCTGCTCCCCCGGTCCCACGATCATCGTGGGCAACTCGTGGGCGCCGGTCTCCTCGACCGTGTTGATCATCATCGGGGTGGCGTCGCGGACGTATGCCAGCACCGCCTCGGCGGCGTCCTCTGGCCAGTCCTGGGCCAGGACCGCCGCCGTCATGTGGCGGGCCCATCGCTGCGCACCGTCGTGGGTGATGCGGAAGGGGGCATGCCGCATCCGCAGCCGCGGGTGGCCGTGCTGCGACGAGTACACGTTGCCGGCGCCGAAGTACTGGGCCAGGAACTCCCCGAGGTGGGTCTTGCCGGGCTCGAGGTCGTCGGGATACAGGTCGCGCAGCGGCGGGTCGGACTCGACACGGTCGTAGAAGTCGTCGACCAGGACTCGGAAGGCTGCCACGCCACCCACCTGCGCGGCGATGTTGGGCTGTTCCAGCACACAACTTCCTTGTTCGGGAGCGACCACACGATATGCCATCCTCCATCGGCGCCGAGCGCGCGCAGATCGGACACCGGTGTTCGTTCTCACGGACACCGCCACTAGCCTGCCGCACATGACCACCCCCGAGCCCCCGGATCCCCGCCCCACCGCGCCCGACCGTGCGGACATGCTGGCGTTGTTCGCCAGGGTGCTGGGCGATGCCTGGGAATCCTTCGACGCGCCGCGGCTTGCCGAACCGGTCCTGCCCGAGGCGCTGGTCGAGCGCTTCGCGCGGCCACTGCCCGCAGCCGGGTCCTCACCCTCGGCAGCCCTGACCGATGCCGCGCTGACGTTGAATGCCAGCGTGTCGCCCAGTCGCCCGTTGTTCGCCGCCTACATCGGCTCGACCGGGCTCGAGGCCGGTGTGCTGGGCGCCGCCATGGCGACGGCCTGGGACGTGAACATGGCCGCCTCGGCCGGTGCGGTCGAACTGCTCGAACGCCAGACGCTGCGGTGGATGGCCGAGTTCATCGGCTTCCCGATGGCCACGGGCATCTTCACCTCTGGCGGCATGACCTCCAACCTGACCGCGCTGCTGGCCGCCCGCGAGCGCGCGTTGCCCGGTTCACGCCACACCGGGATCGTGCCCGGCAGCGCCGCCGTCTACGTGTCGGCCGAGGCCCACCACTCGGTCGTGCGGGGGGTCGAGGTGGCCGGCCTTGGCTCCAACTCGATCCGCACCATCCCCATCGACGGCGATCGTCGCATGCGGCCGGGTGCGCTGGCGCGACAGGTGGCAGACGACGTGGCGTCGGGCATCGCCCCGGTCGCGGTCGTTGCCACCGCCGGCACGACGCTGACGGGCGCGGTCGACCCCCTGGCCGACATCGCAGACGTGTGTCGCGACCACGAAGTGTGGATGCACGTCGACGGCGCCTATGGCGCGCCGGCCGCGGGATCAGCCAGTCGCGGCCACCTGTTCACGGGCCTGGACCGAGCCGACTCGGTCACCATCGACGCCCACAAGTGGATGGGGGTGCAGAAGTCCTGCTCACTGTTGCTGACCGCGAGGCCCGGCGCGCTCACCGCCGCGTTCGGTCACGAAGAGTCCTACCTGCTGCACGAGCCCGACACCTCCCACCACGTCGACACGACCCTCGAGTACTCCCGACCCGTCCGCTCGCTGAAGCTGTGGACGGCGCTGCGCATCCACGGGGCCGACCAGTTCCGAGAGTGGATCGACCACACCGTGGCGCTCACGGAGGTGCTGGTGGACCTGGTGGAGGCCGACGATCGGTTCGAACTGCTGCATCGGCCCCAACTGACGACCGTGTGCGTGCGCGACGTGCCCGACGAGCCGATCGTCGACCTGGACCGCCACAACGCCGACCTCGCGACCGCGATCACGGCCGAGGGACGCGCCTACGTCGCGGCCGCGGTCGTGGATGGCCAGGTGTGTCTGCGCCTGACGTTGGTCAACTTCCGCACGACCGCCGACGACGTGCGCACCCTGGTGCAGGCGATCCGCGAGTGCAGCCGTGACCTGACGGCTCACAGGGCCCGTTCGAGGTAGGCGACGTCGAGCCAGCGACCGAACTTGCGGCCGGCCTCGGTGAGCACACCACGTTGCACGAATCCGAACTGTTCGTGGATGGCGATGCTGGCCGCGTTGGGCAGGGCGATCACGGCGAAGGCTCGGTGCAGGTCCGAGCCGGCCAGTCGCTCGAACAATTCGGTGTACAGGGCCGTGCCCACACCATGGCCGGACTGGTCGGGGGCCACGTAGATCGACGTCTCGATCGCAGTGTCGTAGGAGTCCTGGGGGCGGAACCGGCTGGTCTCGACGTAGCCGGCGACGCTGGTTCCACGCTCGGCCACGAGCATCGTGTGGGGGCCGTCGACCACCTTGGCGCGGTAGCGCTCCAGCCACACGGCCGGTGTCCGCACGGACGTGGCGAAGGTCGCCGTGGTCTTGAGCACGTAGTGGGTGTAGATGGCCGCGACCGCAGGCAGGTCCGACGGCAGCGCGTCACGCACCTGCACGTCGGGACCGGCCTGGGGCGCCATCACGCTGCCATCACACCTGGGGGTCCGGACGACCGGGGTGGCCGTCGAACCCATGGCCCCGTCGTGGGACCAGCACGCTGCGGGTGAACTCGCAGACCACGACGCCGTCCTGGTTGTAGCCGATGGTCCGCACCTTGACGATGCCGCGATCAGGCTTGGATCGCGACGCACGCTTGGCCAGCACCTCGGTCTCGGAGTAGATCGTGTCGCCGTGGAAGGTCGGGTTGGCGTGCTTGAGCGACTCGATCTCGAGGTTCGCGATGGCACGACCGGACACGTCCGGGACCGACTGGCCGAGCACGATCGAGTAGACCAGGTTGCCGACCACCATCGCCTTGCCGTGCGGGGTGGCCACGGCGGCGTAGTTGTCGTCGCTGTGCAACGGGTGCTGGTTCATCGTGATCGAGCAGAACAGGATGTCCTCGGCCTGCGTGATGGTCTTGCCGGGCCAGTGCTTGTAGATGTCACCGACCTCGAAGTCGTCGAGGTAGCGGCCGAAGTCCGAGGTGGGCATGCAGAGGCTCCTGGCTTCGTCGGGTGGACCCCGAACGGTAGCCGTGACGCCGTCGAAGTCCGCGACACACCCGGGCCGTCATGGCGTCATTGCATCACTGGTGTCGTCGCACCACTGATCTCGAGAGGCGAGCCAGCACCTGTCACGTCTTGCTACGGTCGTCCAGAACAGCGCCGGGACAGGGTGTTGCCGGAAGCGCGAAGCTTCGGAGAGGGGTCGCGGCAGTTCGATCGGCGCGGGCCCGCACGAGTTCCGTGTCCCGAATGCCGGACCCATCCCTGGCAGCGGTGCCGTGACTCCGCTCCCGCTTCGCGGATGATCTCGGGCGACCGTTCGCGTGGTGCCGTGGCGTCGGGGCTCGCCGAGCACCGGAACGTGGCGACCGGGGGCACCGCACGGCGCAGCAGCCCAGACGTCGACCGGATTGGCCCCGCCCGTGACCGGTTGGATGCTGTGGCTGGAGGAGACGTCATGACCATGCGAGACCACCTCGACACCGTGTACGCGGGCACGCGGCATGCCGACCGGGTCGACGAGATCGCTGACGACCTGCGGGCCATGCTCGACGACCGCGGGGCAGATGGTCGCCCGACCGACGGACCCTCCCGCACGTCACCGTGGTCCCAGGACGACGTCTGGGTGATCAGCTATCCCGACCAGTTTCGCTCGCAGGACCGGTCACCCCTGGCGACCCTCCCGGTCGCGCTGGACGCACTCGCTCCGGAGGCGAACGGCGTGCACGTGCTGCCCTGCTACCCCTGGTCGTCCGACGACGGCTATGCCGTGATCGATCCCCTCTCGATCGAACCCGACTACGGCGACTGGGACGACGTTCGTCACCTCGCCCGGGGGCGTCGGGTGATGCTCGATGCGGTGGTCAACCACGTGTCGTCGGAGTCGCCGTGGTTCCAGGCATTCCTCGCGGGCGAACCCGAGTTCGTGGACGGGTTCGTCACGGCCGATGCCGACCAGGACCTGTCGGCCGTCGTACGGCCACGCAGCCTGCCACTGCTGACACCGTTCGAGACGTCGCGCGGCCGCCAGTGGGTGTGGACCACCTTCTCGGCCGACCAGGTCGACGTGGACGTCTCCGATCCGGCCATGCTCCTGCGGCTGCTCGACGTCCTCGTGACGTATGCCGAGGCGGGTGCCGCGGCGATCCGACTGGATGCCATCGGGTTCCTGTGGAAGGAGCCCGGGACGAGCTGCATCCACCTGCCGCAGACCCATGCGGTCGTCAAGTTGATGCGAGCCGCGCTGGACCGTCACCACCCGGACGTCGTGCTCAGCACCGAGACCAACGTGCCCCACGACGAGAACGTCGCCTACCTGGGCGATGGCGACCGCGAAGCACAGGCGGTGTACCAGTTCACGTTGCCCCCCCTGGTCCTGCACACCTTCCACGAAGGCGACGCCACGGCACTTTCGGACTGGGCGCAGGGCCTGTCGGACTGGACGGGCGCCGACACGACCTTCCTGAACTTCCTGGCCTCCCACGACGGGATCGGGCTGCGCCCCGCCGAAGGGCTGCTGGCCGACGACCAGGTCACCCGGATGGCCGAACGCGTGGCGATGGCGGGAGGCGTGGTCAACGCACGATCGACCCCCCGGGGTGACCGCCCCTACGAGTTGTGCACCACCTGGTTCGACGCGATGGCGCTCGGCGACGAGGCCCGAGGGCTGGCCCATCACGTGGCCTCCCACATGATCATGCTCCTGCTGCCCGGCCTCGCCGGCGTGTACGTCCACTCGCTGCTGGGCACCGCCAACGACCACGAGGCGTATCGACGCACCGGCATGGGCCGCTCCCTCAATCGTCGGCGCTTCGCCTCGCTGGACTCGGTGCTGCCCCTGTCCACCGACACACGGGCCGGTCGCGTCAACGGCGCCATCCGTGAGGCGATGGCGCTGCGTCGCTCCAACCCGGCCTTCCACCCCGACGCACCGTTCGAGGTCCAGCCCGGACCGTCCGGGCTCTTCCGCTTCACGCGGGGAGCCGACGCCGACCAGGTCCTCGTGGAGGTCAACGTCACCATGACCGTCGTGGACGGCATCGAGCCGGGACGCTGCCGGATCACCCCGGCCACCGACCGCGGCCGGGCCTGACCACTTCGAGGCCGACGGGCGCGCCAGTCCCGTCGCCATCCAGTCCCACCCCGACGGACCGCACGACGACGGCGCCGCACCTGCGGAGCCGGACCGGACACGGCAACGGAGACACCATGCACGTGCTGATCTGTCCCGACTCGTTCAAGGAGTCACTGGCCGCCACCGACGTTGCCCGGGCCATCGATGAGGGGTGGCGGCAGGCTGCACCGCACGACACCACCGACCTGGCACCGCTGGCAGACGGGGGCGAGGGCACCGTCGACGCACTCGTGACCGCCCTGGACGGCACCTTTCGGACCCAGCCAGTCACGGGGCCGGACGGATCACGAGTCGACGCGACGTTCGGACTGGTTGACGAGGGCCGCACCGCGATCATCGAGACGGCGGCCGCCTCGGGGCTCGATCTCGTCCCCGCGGCGCGCCGCCAGCCGATGACCGCCACCAGTCGCGGGACGGGTGAACTGATCCGGGCTGCCCTGGACCAGCAGGTCACGAGGGTCATCGTCGGACTCGGGGGAAGTGCCACCGTCGATGCCGGATCGGGGCTGCTCCAGGCACTCGGAGCGAGCCTGCTCGATGCCCAGGGGCATCCCATCGGCCCCGGCGGGAAGGGCCTTGCCTCCTTGGCGACCATCGACCTCGCCGGCCTCGACCCGCGCCTGCGCGACGTGGAGCTCGACGTCGCGGTCGACGTGGACAACCCGCTGTGTGGCCCCGATGGCGCCGCTCGCACCTTCGGTCCCCAGAAGGGCGCCGACGAGCAGGCCGTGGCGTTCCTGGAGGAGGCTCTCGCCCACACCGCCCGGGTGGTCGAGCGCGACCTCGACCGGGACCTGCTGGGCATCGCGGGCGGGGGCGCCGCCGGAGGTCTCGGAGCGAGCCTGGCCGGACTGGTCGACGCAACCCTTCGCCCGGGAATCGACCTCGTCCTGGATGCCGTGAGGCTGCACGAGCGGATTGCCGAAGCCGACCTCGTCGTCACCGGAGAGGGCCGGATCGATGGGCAGACCCTTCGCGGCAAGACCCCGATGGGCGTGGCCCGAGCGGCCGGGCGCCACGGCGTGCCCGTCGTCGCCCTGGCCGGTTCCATCGGGACCGGACTTGGGCATCTGCAGGAACGGGGCATCGCCGCCGTGTTCAGCATCGCGCCGGGACCATGCAGTCTCGAGCAGGCGATCGACGAGGCCGCCCACAACCTCACGGCGACCGCCCGCAACATTGCGGCTGTCATCCACTCCGGGACACGCCCCCACCCAGGGGCGCTCGCCCGCCCATCGTGAGTGTGGCAGCAACCAGCACCCGGACCGGGCCGCACGCGGGCTCGAGTCTCGCGGTCCCGGCGCTGCCACGATCAGTCAGCGCCTCACCGTGAACCCGTCGGCGTTGATCGGCGTCACCTCGTCCACCTCGACCGCGTCGACGCGTGCAGCAGGTGGACCCCCGTCGCGCATCCACGCCACGATCGCCTCCACGTCGACAGCGTCGCCCTGGAGATGGGCCTCGACGCGATCGTCGTCGCGGTTGCGAACCCATCCGACGACTCCTGCTGCCCGCGCGTGGCGCACGGTCGTGGCACGGAAGAACACCCCCTGCACGTGACCGGCCACGAGCACGTGCCGCGCCACCACCTCGTGCGCAGCTGCGGCATCCACCATGCACCCTCCAACGTCGGTGACCCCATGGTCGCGGACAGCCCGGGCTGCTGCAAACCCGATCGGTTCGCGCGGCCTATCGTGTCGCGTGGCCATGGGAAGCCGGCACCTCGTCGTCCACCTCCACACCCTCCCAGGAGCAGCCACCGATGCGATCACCCAAGGACTTCTTCCGGCCGCTGGCAATCGGCGCTCCCCCGCCGGTGCGCGAGGTGCCGTCGCGACCCTCCCGCATGATCCACTTCTTCGACCCGTCGAACCCCAGGATGGTTGCCAAGGTGCCCTCCATCGCCCCGAAGGTGGACATCCTGCTGGGCAACCTCGAGGACGCCGTACCCACCGAGTCCAAGGAGGCGGCTCGTGCCGGCATGGTCGAGGTCGGCACCGACTTCGCGGTCGAGGGCACGCAGTTGTGGACCCGTGTGAACGCCCTGGACTCCCCCTGGCTGCTCGACGACCTGACGACGCTCGTCACCGAGATCGGCCATCGACTCGACGTGGTCATGGTCCCCAAGGTCGAGGGTGCCGAGGACATCCACTACGTCGACCGCCTGCTGGCACAACTCGAGGCGCGTGCCCAGCTCGACCGACCCATCCTCGTCCACGCCATCCTCGAGACCGCCCGCGGCGTCGCCAACGTCGAGGAGATCGCCCTGGCGTCACCACGCATGCAGGGCATGAGCCTGGGACCGGCCGACCTCGCCGCGGACCGACGCATGAAGACGACGCGCGTGGGTGGCGGCCACCCCGGCTACGTGGTGCGCCAGGACCCCCCCGTCGACGATGACGGCACGGCGGTGGTCGATGCCGACCGCCCCACTGCCCAACAGGACCTGTGGCACTACACGGTGGCCAGGATGGTCGATGCCTGCGTGACGGCCGGCATCTTCCCCTTCTACGGTCCCTTCGGCGACATTCGGGACACCGTTGCCTGCGAGGACCAGTTCCGCAACGCCTTCCTGCTGGGCTGCGTCGGCGCCTGGACGCTGCACCCGGTGCAGATCGACATCGCCCGCCGGGTCTTTTCCCCCGAGCCGTCCGAGGTCGCCTGGGCGCAGCGCGTCGTCACGGCGATGGGCGACGGCAGCGGCGCCGTGATGATCGACGGCAAGATGCAGGACGACGCCACCTACAAGCAGTGCCAGGTGGTGTTGGCGCTGGCCGAGCAGGTGGCCGAGCGCGATGCCGACCTGGCCGCCGAGTACGGGCTGTGAGCGCCGGCGAGGCCTCCGGCCCGGATCGCGCCGACGACGCTCGCACGCCGCTGCGGCCGCGGCGCAGCGTGCTGTACATGCCCGGAGCCAACGAGCGCGCCCTGGCCAAGGCGGCCACGCTGCCGGCGGACGCGCTGATCCTCGACCTCGAGGACGCCGTGGCCCCGGACGCGAAGTCCGACGCCCGAGCGCGCGTCGTGGCGGCGGCGGGTTCCGGTGACTACGGCGTCCGCGAGGTCACCATCCGCGTGAACGCCCTGGGCACCCGCTGGCACGACGACGACGTCGCCGCAGTCGCCACGTCGGGCGCCGACGCCATGGTGGTCCCCAAGATCGACTCTGGTGCCGACGTCGACCGCGTCGCCGCGGCGCTGGACCGGGCCGGCGCCCCGTCCGACCTGGCGATCTGGGCGATGATCGAGACACCGCGCGGCGTGTTCGCCGCCCGCGAGATTGCAGAGGCGTCAGCCCGACTGACCGCCTTCGTCCTGGGCACCAACGACCTGGTCAAGGAACTCCGGGCCCGGTTCGTCCCCGGCCGTGCGCCGCTCCTGGCTGCCCTGTCCACGGTGGTGCTCGCCGCACGCGCCACCGGGACCACCGTGCTGGACGGCGTGTTCAACGACCTGGCCGACGACGACGGGTTCGCAGCGGAGTGCCGCCAGGGACGCGACATGGGCTTCGACGGCAAGACCCTGATCCATCCACGTCAACTGGCGGCAGCCAACAGGGCCTTCTCCCCCACCGACGACGAGGTCGACTGGTCCCGGCGCGTCATCACCGCGTTCGAGGAGGCCGCCGAGCAGGGGCGCGGCGTCGCCACCGTCGACGGGCGCATGATCGAGAACCTGCATGTCGACCAGGCCCGCGACACCCTGGCAGCCGTCGCTGCGATCGCGGCATTGGCGCAGGACCACGACGAGCAGGGCTGAACACGGCGATGGCGGTGGCCTTGTGTGCGCGATTCGGACGGGATCTCGTCGTCTGTGCGCACACTGGGCTCGGCGGTGGCCGTGTGTGCGCGATTCGGACGGGATCTCGTCGTCTGTGCGCACACTGGAGTGGGTGGGGGTTCGTACCGTGTCAGCGCGTCAGCGCGTCACCGGGTCCAGGTCCTGCGGATGCCGTCCAGGTAGGCGTCTGCCTCCTCGGGGGTGGGTGCGCCACCGCCGAAGCGCGCGGGTACCCACCAGGCCCCGTCGGGAGTGCCGTCCGGATACTCGAC
>DATFMD010000516.1:0-10163 GCA_035267125.1 Nitriliruptoraceae bacterium
TGGGCGACGTCGTGGTGGCGGATGGCGACATGGTCTCGATCGACGGCGCCACCGGCGCCGTGGTCATCGGCTCCGTGCCGGTCGTCGCCCCCGAGACCCCCAAGGAGTTGTCGCGCCTGCTCGAATGGGCCGACGAGATCGCGGACATGTCGGTGTGGGCGAACGCCGACACTGCTCCCGATGCGCGCACCGCCCGGGCCGGTGGAGCGCGTGGCATCGGGCTGTGCCGTACCGAGCACCAGTTCCTGGGTGACCGACTTCCCCTGGTCCAACGCGTGATCCTGGCCACGTCCGACAGTGAGGAGGAAGCAGCGCTGGACGACCTGTACGAGCGCCAGCATCTCGACTTCACCGAGCTGCTCGAGGCGATGGACGGCCTGCCCGTGACGGTGCGGCTGCTGGACCCGCCGTTGCACGAGTTCCTGCCAGACCTGGGCGAGCTCCTGGTGGCCGAGGCCAGCGAGGGCCTCGACGAAGACGGCGAGCGGGCACTGGCAGGAGTTCGTGCCTGGCACGAGGAGAACCCGATGCTGGGCATCCGTGGGGTGCGCCTGGGGCTGTTGCGGCCGCGGCTGTACGCCATGCAGGTTCGCGCCCTGCTGGACGCGGCCGTGGAGCGTGCCCGTGATGGTGGCACGCCCCATGTGCGGATCATGGTGCCGCTCGTGGCCACCGAGGCCGAACTGCAGGCCGCGATCGACGCGATCGTCGAGGTGGCCGAGGCGATCACCCTGGAACCCGGTGAGTTGGGCGTGCGGTGGCAGGTCGGCGCCATGGTGGAGACCCCACGGGCGGCACTGGTCGCCGCGACCATCGCCACCCACGTGGACTTCCTCTCCTTCGGGACCAACGACCTCACGCAGATGACGTTCGGGTTCTCGCGCGACGACGTCGAGGCACGGCTGATGCCGTTGTACGTGAGCCGCGGACTCCTGGCCGAGGATCCCTTCGGGTCGCTGGACGTGGACGGCGTGGGACGCCTGGTCGCGATGGCGGTCGAGGCGGCTCGCGCCGCGAACCCCGCCATCGACATCGGGGTCTGCGGAGAGCACGGCGGCGATCCACGCTCGATCGGCTTCTTCCACGGGGTCGGCCTGGACGAGGTGTCGTGCTCGCCCTTCCGTGTGCCGGTTGCCCGCCTGGCCGCCGCGCAGGCGGTGCTGGGCGAGGACGCCGGCGCCGACCGATGACCTGACCCACCACGCCCGGCGCCACCCCTGACGGCGCCGGGCACCACGACCCGGCACCACGACCCGGCACCACGAGTTCCAGCGAAGGACGACGCATGACCTGGGCAACCATGGACGGCAACGAGGCGGCGGCACAGGTCGCCCACGCACTGTCGGAGACCATCGCCATCTACCCGATCACGCCGGCATCGCCGATGGGCGAGGTGTGCGACCAGTGGTCGGCGTCCGGCCGCGAGAACCTGTGGGGCGTCGTGCCCCGCGTCGTGGAGATGCAGTCCGAGGCCGGCGCTGCAGGTGCGCTCCACGGCGCCGTGACCAAGGGCACGTTGGGCACGACGTTCACCGCGTCGCAGGGGCTGCTGTTGATGGTGCCCAACATGTTCAAGATCGCGGGCGAACTGACCCCCGCGGTCATCCACGTGGCCGCCCGCACGGTGGCCACGCACGCCCTGTCCATCTTCGGTGACCACTCGGACGTGATGGCTGCGCGCAGCACTGGCTGGGCGATGCTGGTTGCCACCTCGGTGCAGGAGGCGCACGACTTCGCGGCCATCTCCCACGCGGCCACGCTCGAGTCGAGGGTGCCGTTCCTGCACGTCTTCGACGGCTTCCGCACCTCCCACGAACTCAACCGCATCCGCACGTTGGGCAGCGACGACCTCGACGCACTCCTGGACCCCCAGTGGATCGTGGACCATCGCGCCCGCGGACTGGACCCCGACCGTCCGCAACTGCGTGGAACGGCCCAGAACCCGGACGTCTTCTTCCAGGCCAGGGAGGCCGCAAACCCGTTCACGGACGCGGTCCCGGGCATCGTTGCGGCCACGATGGATCGGCTGGCGGACCAGACGGGGCGTCACTACGACCTGGTGGAATACGTCGGGCATCCGGCAGCCGAACGAGTGATCGTGCTCATGGGTTCCGGTGCCGGCGCCGCCCGCGAGGCCGTCGAGGTGCTGGCGGCACGTGGGGAACGGGTCGGCGCCGTCGTGGTGCGGCTGTACCGACCCTTCCCGGTCACCGAGTTCGTGGCGGCCGTCCCCGACACGGTGACCACGATCGGCGTGCTGGACCGCACCAAGGAGCCGGGCGCGCCCGGAGAACCGCTGTTCCAGGACGTCGTGACGGCACTGCACCGCGCCGTCGTCACCGGCACTCGTGCGGCCATGCCCACGGTGGTCGGGGGGCGCTACGGACTCAGCTCCAAGGAGTTCACCCCCGCCATGGTCGGTGGGGTCCTCGACGAGTTGGCCGACGAATCGCCGCGTCACCCGTTCACGGTCGGCATCGTCGACGACGTGGGGCACACCTCGGTCTCGGTCGCCGCCGACCTGGACGAGCCCCGGCACGACGGTGACCAGCGCGCCGTGTTCTACGGGTTGGGCAGCGACGGCACCGTCGGTGCCAACAAGAACACCGTCAAGATCGTGGGCGAGCACACCGACCTGTACGCGCAGGGCTACTTCGTCTACGACTCCAAGAAGGCGGGCGCGCGCACCGAGTCCCACCTCCGGTTCTCGTCGCACCCGATCACCTCGACCTACCTCATCGACCAGGCCGACTTCGTCGCGTGCCACCAGTTCGGGTTCCTCGAACGCCACGACGTCCTGTCGCGCGCACGGCACGGGGCCACCTTCCTGCTCAACGCCCCCTTCCCGGCCGACCAGGTGTGGGACCAGTTGCCCCGCGAGGTCCAGGACACGATCATCGAGCGCGACCTCGAGGTCTGGGTCATCGATGCCTTCAAGGTCGCCCGTGAAGCCGGCCTCGGCGGTCGCATCAACACCGTGATGCAGCCCTGCTTCTTCGTCCACAGCGGCATCCTGCCGCGGGACGAGGCGCTGGCCGCGATCAAGGTCTCGATCGAGCAGACCTGGGGCAAGCACGGTCCCGGTGTCGTGGCGCGCAACATCGAGGCGGTCGACCGTTCGCTGGCCGCGATGCACCGCATGGAGGTTCCCGACGACCGTCGCTCCGATCGCCGTCGTGCCCCCACCGTCCCGGCCGACGCGCCGGACTTCGTGACCCGGATCACCGCCCGCATCATGGCCGGCGAGGGCGACCTCCTGCCCGTGAGCGCCATGCCGGTCGACGGCACCTTCCCGACCGGGACGGCCCGCTGGGAGAAGCGCCAGATCGCGCTGGACCTGCCGATCTGGGATCCGTCGATCTGCATCGACTGCAACAAGTGCGCGATCGTGTGCCCGCACGCAGCGATCCGGACCAAGGCCTACGACGTGGACGTCCTGGGCTCGTTGGGCGCAGACCTGCCGAACAAGCCGTTCAAGGATCGCGCCCTCGAGGGGATGCACCTGACCGTGCAGGTGGCGCCGGACGACTGCACCGGCTGTGGCGTGTGTGTCGACGTCTGCCCCGCAACCTCGCGGGAGGAGGTCGGTCACAAGGCCATCAACATGCGACCGGCACGCGCGCACCGCGACCGGGAACGCGGGCACTACGAGACATTCCTCGAGATCCCCGAGGTCGATCGCACGGCCGTCAAGCACAACACCGTGCGGCACAGCCAGTTGCTGCAGCCGCTGTTCGAGTACTCGGGTGCCTGCGCCGGCTGTGGCGAGACCCCGTACCTGAAGCTGTTGACGCAGTTGTTCGGTGACCGGATGCTGGTCGCCAACGCGACGGGGTGCTCGTCGATCTACGGCGCCAACCTGCCCGCCACACCGTGGACGACCAATGCACAGGGTCGCGGACCCGCATGGTCCAACTCCCTGTTCGAGGACAACGCCGAGTTCGGACTCGGCATGCGCCTGGGCCTGGAGCAGCAGCGTGAGAGCGCGGAGGTCCTGCTGGCCGCCGTCGCGCCCACGGTCGGGGCCGACCTGGTCCAGGCACTGCTGGAAGCTGACCAGGACGACGAGGCAGGTGTGGCCGCCCAGCGCGAACGGATCGACCAACTGCGCCAGCGCCTGGCCGGGATGGACAGCGCGGATGCCCGCCTGCTGGACAGTGTCGCGACGACGCTGGTGCGCCAGGGCGTGTGGATCGTCGGTGGCGACGGCTGGGCCTACGACATCGGCTACGGCGGGCTCGACCACGTGCTCGCATCGGGTGTCGACGTCAACATCTTGGTCCTGGACACCGAGGTCTACTCCAACACTGGTGGGCAGGCGTCCAAGGCAACCGCGCGCGGTGCGGTGGCAAAGTTCGCTGCGTCCGGCAAGGCCACCGCCAAGAAGGACCTCGGGCTGATCGCCATGCAGTACGGGAACGTCTACGTCGCACAGATCGCGCTGGGGGGCAACGACATGCAGACGGTGCGTGCCCTGCAGGAGGCCGAGGCCTGGCCGGGGCCGTCGCTGGTGCTGGCCTACTCCACCTGCATCGCCCACGGTGTCGACATGACCAAGTCGATGGCGCGACAGAAGGAGGCCGTGCAGAGCGGATACTGGCCGCTGTATCGCTACCACCCGGGCGAGGCGGCCGACGCACACCCGTTCAAGTTGGACTCAAGGGCTCCCAAGGTGCCCGTGGCCAGCTTCATGGCCAACGAGGGGCGCTACGCCGTGCTGCAACGCGCTCGCCCGGAGCAAGCCGCCCACCTGGCCGAGTTGGCACAGGTCGACGTCGACGAACGCTGGCGCTACTACGAGCAGTTGGCGGGCGTCGTTCGCACCGCGCCACCCGATGGCGCCCAGGACGCCCACGCGTCCGCACCCGATGAGACCACCGCGACGGAGGAACTGTCATGACGACGATCGCAACCACGTGGCTCGGACTCGACCTGCCCAGCCCAGTCGTCGCCTCGAGTTCACCGATGACGGGCGATCTCGACTCGCTGCGCCGTCTTGCCGACGCCGGCATCGGCGCGGTGATCCTGCCCTCGCTGTTCGAGGAGCAGATCGTGCACGAGTCGCGCGACCTGCACGCGATGCTGGTCGAGACGGCCTGGAACAGCCCCGAGGCAGCCGGTGGCTACTTCCCGGAACTCGACGACTACAACACCGGACCGGACCGCTACCTCGCGCACCTCGAGGCCGCCGTCGGGGCGATCGACGTCCCCGTCGTGGCAAGCCTGAACGGGATCTCGCTGGGTGGATGGCTGGCGCACGCGGTGTCCCTCGAGTCTGCCGGAGCTGCCGCGATCGAGTTGAACGTCTATCGCCTGGCCGCAGACGTTCGCGACGAGCCCTGGGAGATCGAGGACGACCTCGTCGACATCGTCGGGCGGGTCGTCGATGCCGTCGAGGTGCCCGTCACCGTCAAGCTCAGCCCGTACTGGTCGGCGACGGCCAACCTGGCGGCACGCCTTGCCCGTTCCGGTGCGCGGGGGATGTCACTGTTCAATCGCTTCTACCAGCCTGACATCGACATCGACACCCGCGACGTCGTGCCGCGCTTGGCGCTGTCCTCGCCGGACGAACTGCTGCTCCCGCTGCGGTGGGTCGCGGTCCTGTACGGCCGTGTCGACGCGTCGCTGGCGATCACCACCGGTGTCCACGATGCGGTCGGCGTGGCGAAGGCCCTGCTGGCTGGCGCCGACGTGGCCATGATGGCGTCGGCGCTGCTGCGCCGGGGACCGGGGTTGGTGGCAACGATCCTGGGTGACCTGCAGGAATGGATGGCCGAGCAGGACTACTCCTCGGTCGACCAGTTGCGGGGAAGCGCCAGCCAACAGGCCGTCCACGACCCGGACGCGTTCGTGCGCGCCAACTACCTGCAGACGTTGACCAGTTGGTCCACGCCGCTGCCGACCTGACCGACCAGGCCCGCGGTCCCCAGACGCCGACGACGGCAACACCGGTGCCTGACCACCGGCATTGCCGTCGCGGCGCTGCCGCGGGGTCAGATGAAGATCGTCTGGGCCCCGGCTGACAGCTCGATGAAGTCGGCAGCGCTGATGATGCCCTTGACCTCGTCGTGGAGGTCATCCTCGTCCAGGTGCATCATGTCGGCCGACATGCGGCAGGCCCACAGTTGCCCGCCGGCCGCCGTGATGAGGTCGAGGAACTCCGGCACTTCGGGGATGTCCAGGCCATCGATCTGCTTCTTCATCATGTGGGTCGCGAACGAAGTCATGCCCGGCAGGCCCATCAGCGACGGCGGCATGTGCGTTGCCGGATTGCCCAGGGGCGAGAACTTCAGGCTGGCGATGGTCTCCTTGTTGATGATGTCGAAGCCCCAGAAGGTGAAGAACATGTGGACTTCGACACCCTCGGACAGTGCTGCATTGGCCAGGACCAGCCCGGGGTAGGCCATGTCCAGCGAACCCTTCGAGCAGATGATGCAGAGTTTGCGTCCCTCGGTGCCGGGCGCGTCGTCGAAGGTGGGCACGGGTGCGGTCATGGTGGTCATGTGGGATGCTCCTTTGGCTCAGACGCACCCGACGGGCTTGGGCAGCCCGGCGACGTACGACATCTTCTTGGCGGGCTTTCCCGGGAACAGCTTGAACAGCTCGCGTGTCGGGAAGCCGCCCGTCGCCGTGACGCGGCGCAGGGTCGGGGTCTCTCCCTGGTCGACGTAGTCGCGGCGCAGGAACGACACGACCTCCATGTGGCGGTCGGTCAGGGCGAGCCCGATGTTGCCGGCCAGGGTGGCGGCCAGGGCCTCGTCCCAGTCGTCGTACTCGGTCAGGAAGCCTTCTTCGTCGACGTGGACGTCGCGGCCATCGATCTGGGCAATCATGCTGCGTGCTCCTTTTCGGGGATCTTGCCCCGCATTGACATGTCGGACGAAAGTGGCATCGGGCGCCCCGGGAGCAGCAGGTTCCAGTACACCCAGCGGAAGGCGAGCTTGCCCATGTGGTTGACGCGCGACTCCTTGAGCAACTGGAACGGGCCGACGCGCGGCAGCGGATACTGGCCGGGCAACGGCTGGGTGTCGTAGTTGAAGTCGATCATCATGGCCTTGTTGTCACCGGTCTCGATGAAGCAGTTGGCATGACCGTCGAACTCGCGGTGCATGGGACGTCCGTTCACGTGGTCGACGAAGTTGTCCACGAACACGTCGACGGCGAAGTGGGCAACCGAACCCGCCTTCGACGTCGGCAGGTTGGCGGCGTCGCCGATCGCGAAGACGTTGTCGGCAGTCGTCGACTGCATCGTGGCCGAGTCGACCTTGACGTGGTCGAGTTCGTCGCCGAGCCCACTGCGTCCGACGAACGCCGCCCCGCGATTGACCGGCACGGTGACCAGCAGGTCGTAGGCCACTTCACGATCGTCGAAGGAGGTGAGGACCTTGCGGTCCTCGTCGATGGTGTCGACCATGAAGTCGGCCTCGAGGTGGATGGCGCGCTCCTCCAGGCGGCCGCCCAACTCCCGTGATGCGACGGGCTTGGTGAACGCACCGTCCAGGGGCGTCACGTAGACCAGTTCGGTCTGGTCCCGGCGTCCGGTTTCGCGCAGGTGGGAATCGGCCAGGAAGGCGAACTCGAGTGGTGCCACCGGGCACTTGATCGGCAACTCGCAGACGTGCACGACCAGCCGCCCGCCCTGCCATGTCGCCAGCGCATCGGCCAGCGCCGCCGCGCCGTCGAGCGAGTACAGGTCGAAGACGTCGCGGTTCCAGCCGCTGCCGAGCATTCCCGGCGTCTCTTCCGGCGTCGGGTGGGTGCCCGTCGCGATGATGAGCTGGTCGTAGGGCATGGTCCGCCCGTCGACCAGGTGCACGGTCGAGGAGTCCGTGTCCACGTGGTCGACGTCGCCGTAGTCGAGGCGCACGTCATCGGGGAGGAACCGGACCCGGGGACGAACCAGGTCGTCGCGTTCGTAGGTGCCGAACGGCAGGAACAGGTAGCCGGGTTGGTAGTGGTGCTCGTTGTCGCGGTCGACGACCACGATGTCCCAGTCGGGCAACTCCCGACGCAGGCGGTTGGCCGCCATGGTGCCGGCCGTGCCGCCGCCCAGGATGACGAGTCGTCGTGGCATTGGGAGCTCCGATTCGCGGGATCGAGAACGCCTGCACGCAGGGCAGGCTGGAACCCCGATCGTGCCGTCGAACTGGAACATGGGACAGGGCTGAAGGTCCCGCCCCATGGGGGCAGGTCGCCAGTCCGCCGGACGGGACTGAGGTTGCCGGCGGGCGTGTCAGGTGGCGATCGGTGCGGCCAGGACCTCGTCGGGGATGCGGAAGGCGTCGACCAGCCCGTCGGCGATGGGCGCAAGTTCGGCGCACAGGTCGTCGATGGTCGAGGTCACGTCCTTGGAGCGCTCGGCGGCCAGGCGATTGTGCTCCTGGAACCAGCCACGGTGCAGCTCGATCGTTGCCAGGGCATGCAGGTCGCAGACGGCGTTGAGCGTGGCGCCCAGGAGGTCGTCGTCGTCGACGCCCTCCACCAGTGCGGCGAAGGCCTCGAGGATCCGACGATCCATGTGGGCGCGGGCAGCCGCGACCATGTGCGGTTGGCATGCCAGGAACACCTCGAAGTCGTCGACGTCCGGGTCGCTGCCGCGGCGCATGCGCCGCGCCAGGCTGGTCAGCATGTGCTGCTCGCGCCACGCCAGCATGGACAGCTGCCAGTCGCGGTTGCGCAGCCCGACCTCGGGGCCGTCGCTTCGATCGACGAGATCACGGATGCGCTGCCAGAGCGGGCGCAGGGCGGCGGACTCCACGATCGTGTCGACGGCGTTGCCGGTCACGAACGCGACCGTGCGGCGCCAGTCCATCGCGCCGAACTCGTCGCTGAAGCCTGACAGCATCGACTTCCCCACCAACTGCAACAGCACGGTGTTGTCCCCCTCGAAGGTGGTGAACACGTCCGAGTCTGCCTTCATCGCCGCAAACTGGTTGGCCGTCAGGTAGCCCAGGCCGCCGCAGGCTTCGCGGCATTCCTGGACGGTCGCGGTGGCGTGGTCGGTTGCCACTGCCTTGAACCCGGCGGCGTGCGCCTCCAGGGCCTGGCGGGCAGCCGGATCGTCACCGTCGAAGGCAGCGATCAGCTCACTCGTCAACTGCCCCAGCCCTGCATGCAGGGCGTAGGTGCGGGCCAGCGGGATCAACAGGCGTCGTCGATGGGTCGGATACCTGAGCAACGGGACCGGAGTGGCATCGGGCGACGAGAACTGGGTGCGGCGGACGGCATGGCGCACGGCGATCGTCAGTGCGGACTTCGACACCCCCAGCGCGCCCGCCGCGATCGACACGCGGCCGTTGACCAACGTGCCGAGCATCGTGAAGAAGCGCCGACCGGGCGACTCGATGGGGGAGGTGTAGGTGCCGTCGGCGGCCACGGTGGCGAACCGGTCGAGCAGGTTGCCGCGGGGCACGCGCACGTCGTCGAACCAGATGCGGCCGTTGTCGACGCCGTTGAGCCCCATCTTGTGCCCGCAGTCCTCGATCGTCACGCCGGCGGCGACCTGTCCGTCGTCGGTGCGGATCGGGACCAACAGGCAATGCACGCCATGGGACACGTCGTCGACGACCAACTGCGCGAACACCGCCGCCATGTGGCCGTCGTCCGCGGCGTTGCCGATCCACTCCTTGAAGTCGGTGTCGGGGTCGGGGGTGGTGACGACGAACTCCTGGCGTGCACGGTCGTACACAGCAGTCGTGGCAAGTCCGGCGACGTCGGAGCCGTGGCCACGTTCGGTCATGGCGAAGCAGCCCTGCAGGCGCCCCGCCACGATGTCGCCCAGATGGGCATCGTGGTGCGCCTGGGTGCCCAAGTTCAGCACCGCTCCGCCGAAGAGCCCGAACTGGACACCTGCCTTGATCAGCAGGGACAGGTCGCCGTGCGCCAGGGTCTCGAACGTCGCGACCGACGCGGCGAGGTCGTCCTCGCCGCCGTACTCGGTCGGCATCGCGACGGTGAACACGCGTTGCGCGGTCAATGCGTCCAGCCACGTCCGGACCAGGTCGCGGTGCGCCTCCGTTTCCAGGCCGTACCTCCCGGTGACACACTGGTCGACCAGGAAGGCCCGCGACCGCTGGCGGGCAGCGTGCTGGGGACCGTCGAGCAGGGCCCCGAGGCCGGCGGTGGGCAGGTCGACCTGGTCCATCTGGGATCCGTTCGTGGCG
>DATFMD010000517.1:0-4788 GCA_035267125.1 Nitriliruptoraceae bacterium
CCACCGACGGTCTCGGTCCACCCGACGTCGGGCGTGAACTGGACCACGAACATCACGTAGGCCCCGAAGATCAGGTAGTACGCGAAGTCCATCAGCAACAGGTAGCTCTTGCCGGTGCGCGGGTTCTGGCGAAACACGTCACCCGCGTATGCCCTGCCGAACCGCTTGATCAGCGGTCCGAGCACCACGATGATGGCCACCAGGATGGCGGCGGTGATCAGTTCCAGCACCCACCACGGCATCGTTGCTCCCCTTGGTCGAACGTGCCTCCACCCCTACAGACGAACCAACCATGCCCCCGGGTGACACGACGTGGGTGACACGATGTGGGTGACACGACGTGGGTGACACGACGTGGAGGCACCCCACGGCCACGCCGGCAACCGCGCGGCCGTCTTCGATCCTCCCACGGCGACCGGGCCCTGTCAACCGGTCGACGTCCGGGACCGGAGCGTCGGTCGCGCCAGCACCACCTGCCGGCGGCCACCCAGTAGCGTGCCACTGCATGGAGACCATCCGACTGCGGCTGACCGGGTTGCGCGAAGCCCTCGAATCAAGCTTGTGGCTGTATCCCGGGATCGGAGTCGCACTCGGGATCATCGCTGCGTTCTGGTTGGGGCAACTGGGCGACCTGGGCACGAACCTGCCGTTCGTGTTCGCGGGATCGGCAGACTCGGCCCGCTCGGTGCTGTCGACGATCGCCGGCTCGACGATCACGGTCACGTCGCTGACCTTCTCGCTGACCGTCGTTGCCCTGCAGGTGGCCTCGGGCCAGTTCACGCCACGGCTGATGCGGTCGTTCCTGTCCGACCGTGGCAACCAGACCGTCCTGGCGATCTTCCTGGGCACCTTCGCCTACGCGCTGGTGCTGCTGCAGGGGGTGCAGGCCGAGAGCGACCGCATCACCCGATCGATCCCGGCCCTGGGCGTGACGGTGGCCACGGGTGCGGCGCTGGCATCCGTGGTCGCCCTCGTCTACTTCTTCCACCACCTCACCGTGCAGTTGCGGGTCGACAAGGTGATGCAGCAGGTCGCCCACGACACCATCGAGGAGGTGCGCACCACCTTCCGACCGGCGATCGTCGACGACACGCCACCGACGATGCCCGACGTTCCCGATGACGCGATCAGCGTGCATGCGCCGACGTCCGGCTACCTGGCCAACGTGGCACTCGAGACACTCGTGGACAATGCTGGTCGCGCGGGGCTGTCGGTGCGGCTGCGACCCCCACTGGGCAGTTGGGTCGTCAAGGACACGACGATCGCATGGACGTGGCCATCCAACGACGAGCCCGACCTGCGCCGCGACGACCTGGGCGACCAGGCGCAGGTCCCCGACGACGCGACCGAGGACGAGCGCGCCCGCCACCTGGTGCTCTCCAGCATCTACGTGGCCTCGTCGCGCACCCTGGATGCCGATGCCTCGTTCGGGATCCGTCAACTGGTCGACATCGCCATCCGAGCCTTGTCACCCGGCATCAACGATCCGACGACCGCCGTCGAGGCCGTCCGCCAGATGAGCCGCGTGATGGTCGTGCTCGGCAGCCACGACCTGGGGACCATCCGGCGCACTGCCGGTGCCGGCATCGTGGTCGTGCCTCGACCTGACTTCCGAGAGCACCTGCACCTCGCCGTGGACCAGGTGCTGCGCTACGGCGCCGGTGAACCGGCGGTGCTGCGAGCACTGGCCGTCATGCTCCGCGACGTCGCCGAGGTGTGCGATGGATCGAACCGGATCGAGGCCGTGCTCGACGACGCTGCCCTCGTTGCGCAGGCGCTCCAACGGGCCGACCTCCCGGCCATCTCCACCGCCGAGGTCCAGGAGGTGCTGAGCACGATCGCGCCAACCGCGCAAGGACACGTGACCCCGACACCGCCCCGCGCGGTCTGACCGGATCGAAACGTCGCCCCGCCTGACGATCCTGCCCGTCGGATCTAGGATCGTGGTGTCCTCGGTCGTGCGTGCCACGGACGACCCGGCCCCTCAGTGACCATCACTTCCGCCCCTGCAACCGTCCGACCCCGAACCTCGAGGCCCACCATGCCCAGCGTCACGTCAACGATGATGGATGACTACCCCCTGACCGTGCAACAGATGTTCAGGCACGGCGCAAAGGTGCATGCAGACCGCTCCGTCGTGACCTGGCGCGGCGACCACGCCGACACCACGTCGTTCGCCGACACCGCCAAACGAACCATCCAGTTGACGAACGCCCTGGCGGAGTTGGGCATCGGGCACGGCGACGTTGTCGGTTCGTTCATGTGGAACAACCAACAACACGCCGAGGCCTACCTGGGTGTGCCGTGCATGGGCGCGATCCTGCACACGCTCAACATCCGGCTGTTCCCCGAACAGTTGGACTTCGTCATCCGGGACGGCGGCGACAAGGCCATCATCGTGGACGACTCGCTGGTGCCGCTGCTGGCCCGCGCCGGGGACGCGCTCGACATCGTCGACCACATCATCGTGGTCGGGGACGGCGACGCATCGGCACTGGGTCGGGACGTCCTGCGCTACGAGGAGTTGATCGACGGCCAGTCCACCGAAGCCGACTGGCCCGACGTGGACGAGACCGACCCCTGCACCATGTGCTACACGTCGGGCACGACCGGCAACCCCAAGGGCGTGGTCTACTCGCATCGCTCCCAGTGGACCCACACCTTCGGTGCCAACACCGGCGGCCTGGGCGTCGGCTCCGGGGACCGCCTGCTGATGATCGTGCCGCAGTTCCACGCCAACGCGTGGGGCCTGATCTACCTGTCGTGGATCCTCGGCATGGACATCCTCCAGCCCGACAAGTACCTCCAACCCGAGCCGCTGGCCGCCTTCATCGAGGCGGAGCGCCCCACCTTCGCTGCCGCGGTCCCGACCGTGTTCAACGGCCTGCTCCAGTACGGCCAGGCCGTCGACATCGACCTGTCGTCGATCAATGCGTGCGTCATCGGCGGCGCAGCCGTGCCCCGCAGCCTCATCGACGCCTACCACGAGCTCCACGACATCGACGTCGTGCAGGGCTGGGGCATGACCGAGATGTCGCCGCTGGGGACGGTCGGCCTGCCGCCGAACCCGACCATGGACTGGGACGAGGGCGTCGAGTACCGCGCCAAGGCCGGCCGGATCGTCCCCGGTGTCGAGATGCGCATCGTCGACGAGGACGACCGTGAACTGCCCTGGGACGGCGAGGCCCAGGGCGAGGTCGAGGTCCGCGGATCCTGGATCACGGCCAGGTACCACGGCGTGGACGACGACGAGAAGTTCCACAATGGCTGGCTGCGCACCGGCGACGTCGCGGTCATCGAACCCGGTGGCTACATGGTCATCAAGGACCGCGCCAAGGACGTGATCAAGTCCGGTGGCGAATGGATCTCGTCGGTCGACCTCGAGAACGAGATCATGGCCCATGACCAGGTGGTGGAGGCAGCCGTCATCGGGGTGCCGGACGAGAAGTGGGACGAGCGGCCGATGGCCTGCGTCGTGCTGGCCGAGGACGCCACCGTGACGCCGGGCGAGTTGACCGCGTTCCTGGAGGGTCGCGTCGCCAAGTGGTGGCTGCCCGAGCGCTGGACCTTCGTCGATGAGATCCCCAAGACCTCCGTCGGCAAGTTCGACAAGAAGGTGCTGCGCGCACACAACGACGAGGGCGACCTCGAGGTCGTGCGGGCCGACTGAATCGTGCGGGCCGACTGATCTGACGAGCGCCGGACCACTCCTGCGGTCGAGGCTTCGGGATCGGCGCGTGTCCGGCTCAGTTCGGGCGGCGGCGCAGCTCGTGGACGTGCCAGCCGTTGGCCAACACCGTGTCATCGGTCAACACCAGGCCAGCAGCTGCATGAAGCTGCTCGAACTCGGTTCGGGTCCGCTCGCGGCCACCACCCAGCACCAGCATCAGCAGGTCGAAGGCGCGTTCCATGCTGGCGCCGTCGTGGTCCGGCAACTCCACCTCGACGACCAGCACCCGCCCGCCCGGTCCCATGGCCTCGCGGATGCGGTGCAATATTGCCACGGCGTGGTCGTCGGGCCAGTCGTGCAAGACCGCCGACAGCACGTACGTGTCGGCGCCGGGTGGCACCCGGGCGAACATGTCGCCCGCCACCAGGTCGACACGATCGGCCACGCCCGCCTGCCCCAGGACCGACTCGGCCCGCTCGACCACGGCCGGCAACTCGAGCAGGATCCCGCGCATGTCGTCGCGGGCCTGCAGGATCGTGGCCAGGGCGGTGCCGGTGCCGCCGCCCACGTCGCAGACCACCCGATCACCGGCCAGGTCGACGGCCTCCACGACCAGCGACCACTGCAACCGCGACATGGCCTCCATGGCGGCGTCGAAGGTTGCGCCGGCGTCCGGGTCGTGGGCGAGGTGGTCGAAGTAGGCACGACCGTGGGCGTGTTCGAACGGGGGGGTGCCCGGTGACGCCAGCCCGTCATCGAGCGCCTCCCAGGCATGCCACTGCCACGGCGAGCCCTGGAAGATGATCCAGTCCCGTACCGAGTCGGGGTGGTTTCGACGCAGCAGGTCGCTGGTCGACGTCAGCGCGAAGGTGTCGCCCTTGCGATCCACGATGCCCTGCGTGGCCAGGAAGCGCAGCAGCCGGTCGAGCATGACCGCATCGACGTCGAGCGCCGAGGCCAGTCGTGCTGCGCGGGCGGGTCCCGATTCGAGAACGTCGGCCACTCCCAGACGCGCGAAGGTCGCCGTCGCCTGGACGCGCGCCATCGACACGGTCTGTTCCAGCAACCGCACCAGCGGCAGCGTCATCACGTCGTGCGTCGATCCCACGCCACGCCGG
>DATFMD010000518.1:0-5971 GCA_035267125.1 Nitriliruptoraceae bacterium
CGTGGGTCCACCTCACTGGTGCCTGACCTGTTGGGCAACCTGCCGTCCGTCGCCGACCTCGCGGCACGCGTGCCCGGCCTGGCGAACCGATCGCTGTCGGCGCCCGCGGTGTCGCGCGTGCTCAAGCGGGTCGCAGACGTCGATCCTCGTCGATCCCTGCCGACGTTCGCGGCCACGACGTTCCAGGCGTCGTACGCCCGCATGGCAGCCGCCGGCCGCCTGCCGCAGGCGCCGTCGCCGGTCGGCCCGGTCGTGCTGTGGGTCGACACGTTCACGGACCACTTCGCACCCGAGGCCGCCGTGGCGTCGCTGCGCGTGCTGGTGGCGGCAGGATTCGCCGTCGAGGTGGTGACCGAGAACGCCTGCTGTGGCCTGACCTGGATCACGACCGGTGACCTGGACGCGGCGCGTTCGCGCCTGCGAACCCTCGTCGACGTGCTGGGCCGCAGCGGTGGTGGTGACGACGCCGTGCCGATCGTCGGTGTGGAACCTCCCTGCGTCGCAGCCGTGCGCGACGACCTGCCCGACCTGTTGCCCGACGAGCCCGGCATGCCCGCCGTGGTGGCACGGGTACGCACCCTGTCGGAGGTGCTGGTGACGCGCCGCCCCGACTGGTCGCCGCCCTCGCTGGCGGGCAAGACGATCGTCGTGCAACCGCACTGCCACCAGCACGCGGTGATGGGGTTCGGACCCGACCGGGCCATCCTGGCGGCCACAGGTGCCGACGTGGTCACCGTCGGTGGCTGCTGTGGCCTGGCCGGGAACTGGGGGCTGGAGCGTGGTCACCACGACGTGTCGGTGGCGATCGCCAACCAGCAGTTGCTCCCTGCGGTCGAGGCCGTTCCCGACGACGCCATCGTCGTCGCCGACGGCTTCTCGTGTCGCACCCAGTTGGCCGATCTGGCCGGCCGGCGCGCACATCACCTCGCCGAGGTTCTCCTCGATGTCTGACGAACGTCACTCGAAGTCAGCCGGGCGCGCCGGCCTGGTCGCGGGCGAGGCTGGCGGGCGGCTGTGTGTGTCGACGGAATCCCCCTGGCTGTGGCGGGCGCCGCCCCGCTGGTGAGATCAGGAGGATCTCCCCCACCCCAGTTGGTCGGGGAGCGCGTTCTCCCCGGTGGCCACCAGCGACCACTCGACGTGAGCGCGGGGGTGAGGGGATGGGGGGGTAGGAGTCGGATGGGGTGGCGGTGGCCGGGTCAGCCGCCGGCGGTGGCGACCCAGGGGGACGAGCGGTGCAGGGCGGTGCCGACTGTGACGCGGTGGACGATCCAGGTGGCCACTGCGGCCACCCCCCACATCGCGACCAGGGCGAGCGTGGCACTGCTGATCAGGTAGGGGACGGCGACGACGGCCAGACTGGCAGCGATGGCGGGCAGCCCGGCCATCCAGCCGAAGCGATACCACAGTGCGGTCACGGCCCAGCCGGCCAGGCCCCAGGCGACGGTGACGGTGACCTCGTCCAGCCACACGATTGCCAGTTGGGCGGGGTCACTCCAAAGCCTTGGCAGGATGTCGGCAGCCCAGTCGAGGCCGGTCGGGATGATGGTCTGCTCGACGCCGACGGCGATGGTGGACAGGATGGCCCCGACGACGGCCATGAAGGCCAACTGGGCACCCATTCCCAGCACGAAGGCGCTCCTGGTCACGCCCTGCCCGACCAAGAGCGTGAAGTAGAGGGCGACGTTGACGATGCCGATGACCACGATCCAGATGCGCACTGTGAACAGCACCATGTGCGACATGGGGATCGTGGGGTCGACGACCACCTGGGTGCTCACGATCATCATGGCGGCGAACAGGACGATGGCGGTGACGATCCAGCCGAGCATCTGCCAGCGAACCAGCGGCCACATGGCGGTGACGACGGAGCGGGCGGCCTCGATTGTCGAGGACCGAGTCGAGGTGCGTGCAGGGGCGCGGGGTGCGGTGGTGTGGGGTGCGGTGGTCATGCCGATGCCTCCTGTGGTGCGGTCTGTGCGGCTGCGTCGCCCTGGCGGGCGGCTGTTGTGAGGTGGACGAACAGGTCCTGCAGTCCTGCCGTGTCGATCCGGACGCCGCTGCCGGCGCGGGTGCGAAGCGCCGCGGTGTCGACGTCCGTGACAGTGACTTCGCGGGTTGCACCAAGGCTGCGGTCGGCCACGACGTGCATGCCCTCGACGAGCTCGTCGACCCGGGACGTGGGTCCGGTGATGGTGGCGGCGCTGCCGACCAGGTCGTCGACGATGGCGTGGCGCAACACCGTGCCGGCCTCCAGGATCACGACGTCCTCGAGGACGTTGGCGACCTCGTCGACGTGGTGGGTCGAGATGATGATCGTGCGCGGGTGGGCGGCGTAGTCGGCCAGCATCAGGTCCCACAGTGCGTAGCGGTTCTGGGCATCCATCCCGATGTGGGCCTCGTCAAGGATCGTGATCGGACTGCGGGATGCGAGGGCCAGCGCGACGCCCGCGGCCGCTCGTTGGCCCCGCGACAGCTTGGACACCCGCGTACGTGAATCCAGTTCGAACATGGTCAACATGGTGTCGAACAGGGCACGGTCGAAGTTGGGGCGCAAGGTGGCGACGAAGCGGGCCCGGTCGCGCAGGCGGCCCGAGTCGCTGGCGGCCTCGCCTTCGCCGATCAGGAACACATCACGCATCCGCTCGGTCTCCCAGACGTCCAGTCCGCCGATGCGGACGGCCCCGCTGGTGGCGCGGCGGTGCCCTGCCAGGATCGACAGCAGGGTCGTCTTGCCGGCACCGTTGCGGCCCAGCAGGCCGATGATGCGGTCGGGGCGCAGTTGCAGGTCGATGCCGGCAAGTGCGGCCGTGGACCCGTACTGCAGGTGGAGGTCGGTCACCTCGATGGAGGTGTCGATGTGGGCGGAGTCGGTGGATGTCACGGGTTACTCGCTCTCTGTGACGGAGGAGGTGGAAGCTGTGGACTCGGGGTTGTGGGTGGCGCCGTTGGTGGCGGCTGCGGCGGTGGCGCGCAGTCGAGCGACGACGTCGTCGATCGGGATGCCGAGCAGGCTGGCCTCAGTGGCCAGCGGGTCGACGTGGTCGACGAAGAAGGCGTCGTGGCGACGGTGGCGCAGGGTGGTGCGGGCACCGTCGCTGACGAACATCCCGACGCCGCGACGCTTGTGCAACAGGCCGTCGGCCACGAGCATGTTGATGCCCTTGGCGGCGGTGGCCGGGTTGATGCGCAGGAACGTGGCCCAGTCCGTGGTGGACATGACCTGGTCGCCGGGCGCCAGGTCGCCGCTGAGGATCTGTTCCTCGATCTGCGCGGCGACCTGCAGGTAGATCGGTTGGGAGTCGTCGATCATCGCGGCGCTCCGTTTGTCGGTGGGGGTGAGAGGCCCGCGAGGTTCGCGCCGCCCTCCATGGTTCATTAGTGAAGTAGTGAACCACAGGACCAATGTGGTGTCAACCCCGTGGAGCAGACACCCGAAGGCAGCCCGGCCCCAGCGGCGGCCCGCCGAATCCGACCGGAGGCGTAGCCGCCGACGGCCGTGGCCACACGGGAACGGCGACCGGAGGGGGCTTTGGCCCGGTGTTGATGACGACGTCGTAGCGCTGCGACCCGTCGTACGGATCCTCGGTCGCGTAGTCGTACACGCGGCTCTCACCGAGGGCCCTGCTGCGGAGGCGCAGCAGGGCCCTGGGGCGCAGTTCTGGTGCGAGACAGGTGTTCACCGAGCGCGTGAGGTCGCGAGACGTGGGCTGGCCGGCTGCTCCGCGGCCCGGTCGTCGTCCTTCATCAGGTTGATTCCCACGGCGACGAACCAGATGATCAGGCCGACACCGAAGACCGCTCCGACATCTTCGAGGGCCGGCACGACGGTGACGAGGCCGGCGACACCCATGATCACGCCGAGGTAGTTGGTCCAGCGAGCGAAGAGCCGCTCACGAAGCGCCACGATGCTGATTCCCAGCACCCAGACGCCACCGAGGACCTCGTTGCCCCCGCCGAGGCCGTTGGTGACCACCTCGAGGCCGTTCCAGACCGTCACGGCCATCTCTGGGTCGGCGGCGTGCAGCGTCGCGATGCTGGAGTAGGCGATGTTGGTGATCATGCCTGCGGCGATGACCACGCCGGCCCAGATCAACCCGAAGACCTCGGCGACCCGCGCCAGGGGCGAGTGCGCGGCTCGCAGCCGGTCACCGATGGCCAGCACGACGGGGACGAGCACGATGCCGAACACGATCATGATGATGATGTTCCACACGTGCATCGACAGCTGGTTGTCAGCGATGAATGCGATCGCCTCGGACGTGTCGGTGGCCGACACGTAGTCCATGAACACGGTCACGGCCATGATCAGGCCGACGAGCCACGTGCCGGCGGCGATGAGGGCACCGGTCCCACCCATCTTCTGAATTGAACTTTTCATGGCATTGCCTTTCGGTTGCGTTCCCTCGTCTGAGGGCTGTTGGCACTGTGCCCCAGTTGTCGCCCCCGCCACATCCGCCGAAGGGCTGTGATCGCGTCGTCCCCCGGTTGATTCCGCGGTCGTACTTTCGGCCAGTCACTGCCGACACGGCCCCGACGACTACGCTGTCCCGATGATCAGCGCACTCAAATCGTTCTGGGTCGAGCCTGCCGAGGCCAATCCGCCGCGCCGCGTATGGCGAGACTGGGTGCTCGTTGCCGTGCTGGTCGGGCTTGCCGTGCTCGAGGGCGTCACCGCAGAGGAACTGGTGTGGCGACCGGTGTCCGTGCCGATCCAGCTCGTGCCGATCGTGATGCTGCTGTGGAGGCGCACCCACCCGCTGCTGTCGGTGGCCGTTGCGTGGACTGCCATGGTCGGGCTTGACCTCGCCGCCATCGCTGTCGGACTCGAGTCGCCCAGTCTGTGGACCATGGTGGGGACGATCGTGTTCCCCTACGCACTGTTCCGGTGGGGATCGGGGCGCGACGCCGTCATCGGTCTCGCGATCATGAGCGTCGGGCACGTCGTGAACATGATCTTCTACCCGTCGGGTGTCGAACTCACGGCCGCCAGCTACGCCTTTCTGCTTCTCCCTTCGGCCCTCGGCGCCGCCGTCCGTTTCCGCGACCGTGCCCAGACCCGGGCCGTCGCCGCAGCCAAGATGTTCGAACGCGAACAACTCGCCCGAGAACTGCATGACACCATCGCCCACCACGTGTCGGCGATCGCGATCCAGGCGCAGGCCGGGTCGGCTCTGGCCGCCTCCGACCCTGAAGCTTCGGCCGCCACGCTGAAGGCCATCAAGACCGAGGCCAGCCGCACGCTGTCCGAGATGCGCAGCATCGTCGGAGTTCTCCGACGGGGCGAGGACGAGGACCGTCCACACAAACGTCTCGGTGACCTCGAGCGGCTCGCCGGCAACGGCGCACGACAACCCCCGATCGAGTTGGAGATCCATGGCGAACTCGACGATGTGGCGCCGTCGATCGAAACGGCCGTGTTCCGCATCGCCCAGGAGGCCACGACCAATGCTCGGCGCCACGCCCGCCACGCCACGAGAATCACCATTCGGGTCGAAGAAGACCAGCAGGACGTCGTGGTCACCGTTGCCGATGACGGGAACGCCTCCTACTTCGACCCCAAGTCGTCGTCGGGCTACGGACTCGTCGGGATGGGTGAGCGAGCCTCGCTGCACGGCGGCTCACTCAGTGCGGGGCCAAACCGCGGACGAGGATGGACCGTGAAGGCCGTGTTGCCAAGGCAAGGAGTGCTCGGATGACGATACGTGTGGTCGTCGCCGACGACCAGGATCTTGTGAGAACGGGACTCACCATGATCCTCAACGCACAACCCGACATCGAAGTCGTCGGCGAAGCCGTCGACGGCATGCACGCGGTCGATCTCGCCCGGCGGCTCCGCCCCGACGTGTGCCTGCTCGACATCGGCATGCCCAGGATGGACGGGATCGAAGCCACCAGGGCGCTCGCTGGACCAGGAGTCGAGGACCCGATCCCGATCGTCATCATCACCACGTTCGACCGCGACGAATAC